>NZ_JBEZJZ010000155.1:0-15487 GCF_040651455.1 Streptomyces sp. NPDC048483 | reverse complement strand
GCCGCGCCAGCGCGCTCAGCAGCGCGGTCTCCTCGGACCGGTCCTTGCGCAGAGCGCTGACGCACACCGCGGCCTCGTCCGCACTGTGCTGGGCCATCGCCGTCAGCACCCCGTCCGGGCCCAACTCCAGGAAAACGCCGACGCCTTCGGCCTCGAGCGCCCGCACACTGTCCGCGAAGCGCACCGTCTCCCGCACGTGCCGCACCCAGTACTCCGCCGAGCACACCAGCTCCTCGGCGGCGAGCCCGCCGGTCACGTTGGACATGAGGGGGGTCTGCGGTGCCTTGAACGACAGGCCCTCGGCCACCCGGCGGAAGTCCGCCAGCATCGGCTCCATCAACGACGAGTGGAAAGCATGGCTTACCGACAGCCGCTGCGTCTTGCGGCCCTCGGACGCCAACTCATCGGCAATCCGCAGGACTTGGGACTCTTCCCCGGCGATCACCACCGACTCCGGGCCGTTGACCGCCGCCAGCGACACCCCATCCGTCAACCGCGCGGCCACCTCGCCCTCCGCCGCCTGGACAGCCACCATCGCACCGCCCGCCGGCAACGCCTGCATCAGCCGCGCCCGCGCCGATACGAGCCGGCACGCGTCCTCCAGCGAGAACACCCCAGCCACCTGCGCCGCCGCGACCTCACCGATCGAATGCCCCGCCACAAAATCCGGACGGATCCCCCAGGACTCCACCAACCGGAACAACGCCACCTCGACCGCGAACAACGCCGGCTGCGTGAACCCGGTCTCATCCAACCGCTCCGCATCGGTGAACATCACCTCCCGCAGCCCGGCATCGAAGTGCGCCAGCACCGCATCCAGCGCCTCGGCAAACACCGGGAACCGCCCGTACAACTCCCGGCCCATCCCGACCCGCTGCGCACCCTGCCCCGAGAACAACACCGCCAGCGGGCGGTCCTCCTCCGCGCGGCCTCGGGCCGCCTCGGACAGCTCGCCGGCGGGGCACTGGGCCAGCAGCACCGCACGGTGCTCGAAGGCCGCGCGGCCCGAGGCGAGCGAGAACCCCACATCGACCGGTGATGCCGCACCGCTGCGCGACGAGATCCGCTCGATCTGCGCCGCCAGCGCCTCCTCGGTCCTGCCCGACACCAGCCACGGGACGACGGCGGGCGCCGGCCCCGGTTCGGTTTCCGGCTCTTCGGCCGGTTCCACCTGCTCGATGATGACGTGGGCGTTGGTGCCGCTGATCCCGAACGACGACACACCCGCCCGCCACGGCCGGTCGGCACCGGGCCACTCCCGGGGCTCCGTCAGCAGCTCCACCGCACCGGCGGACCAGTCCACGTGCGACGACGGTGCGTCCACGTGCAGGGTCCCCGGCAGGACGCCGTGCCGCATCGCCAGGACCATCTTGATGATCCCCGCCGCACCGGCCGCCGCCTGCGTATGACCGAGGTTCGACTTCACCGAGCCAAGGAGCAGCGGCCGCTCGGGGTCGCGGTCCTGTCCGTAGGTGGCCAGCAGGGCCTGCGCCTCGATCGGGTCGCCGAGCGGCGTGCCCGTGCCGTGCGCCTCGACCACGTCCACGTCCGAGGCCGACAACCCGGCGCCGGCCAGCGCCTGCCGGATCACCCGCTGCTGCGACGGCCCGCTGGGCGCGGTGAAGCCGTTGGAGGCGCCGTCCTGGTTGACGGCCGAGCCCCGCACGACCGCGAGCACGGGGTGCCCGTTCCGGCGGGCATCGCTCAGGCGCTCGACAACGAGGATGCCTACGCCTTCCGACCAGCCGGTGCCGTCGGCCGCGTCGGCGAACGCCTTGCACCGGCCGTTCGCCGCCAGTCCGCCCTGCCTGCTGAACTCCATCAGGGAACCGGGGGACGACATGACGTTGACCCCGCCGACCAGGGCCAGCGAGCACTCGCCGGCCCGGAGGGCGTGGGTCGCCGTGTGCAGGGCCACGAGTGAGGAGGAGCACGCCGTGTCGACGGTCACCGCCGGGCCTTCCAGGCCCAGCGTGTAGGACAGCCGACCGGACGTGGCGCTGGCGGCGATGCCGGTGCCGATGTCGCCGGTGGCGTCGGCCAGCGAGCGCACCAACAGGTAGGCGTAGTCCTGGCCGTTGGTGCCGACGAACACGCCGGTGCGGCTGCCACGCAGGGTGGTCGGGTCGATGCCGGCGCGCTCGATGGCCTCCCAGGAGGTCTCCAGCAGCAGCCGCTGCTGCGGGTCCATGGTGACGGCCTCGCGCGGGGAGATGCCGAAGAATCCGGCGTCGAAGTCCCCCACGCCGTCGAGGAAGCCGCCTTCCTGGCTGACGGCGTTGCCGCGCTCGTCGACCCCGGCGTCCCGCAGGGCGTCCAGGTCCCAGCCGCGGTCCGTGGGAAACGCGCCGATCGCGTCCTTGCCCGCGGCAAGGAGTTCCCACAGGTCCTCGGGTGAGTGCACGCCGCCGGGGTACCGGCAGGCCATCGCCACGATCGCGATCGGTTCGGTGGCCGCGGCGACGAGCTTGTGGTTCTGTCGGCGCAGGTGCTCGGCTTCTTTCAACGAAGCGCGGAGGGCTGCGACGACGGTTTCACTGGATGTGGTCATGGTCCGCTCTTTCAGCTCTTTCCACGCTCTTGGGAGGAGTTGCCGTCGAGTGCCGCCTGCACCAAGTCGGCGACGTCCATCGCGTCGATCGACTCGTCGTAGGCGTCTGCTGCCGTCCCGGCGGCCGCGCCCTCGGGCACCGCGGTCTGTTCGGCGGCGAGCTTCATCAGGGGTTCGAGTACGCCGATCTCGCGCAGTTGGTTCATGGAGACGGAGGCGAGCAGGGCCCGGATGCCGGAGGAGTCCAGGTCGCCGTCGCCGGCCCCGTCCCCCGGCCCCTCGTCGGGGACGAGCAGGCTCAGGAGGTGGTCTGCCAGGTCGACGGAGTTGGGGTGGTCGAAGACGAGCGTCGCGGTCAGGCTCAGCCCGGTCGCGGCGCCGAGCTGGTTGCGCAGTTCGACGGCGCTGAGGGAGTCGAAGCCGAGGTCGCGGAACGCCCGGTCGGCACCTACGACGTCGACTGTGGGGTGTCCCAGTACGGCCGCGGCCCGGCTGCGGACCAGGCTCAGTACGGCTTGCGCGCGCTTGGCGGGCGGCAGGCCGGCCAGCTTCTCGCGCAGCGCGTCGCCGGTGGTGTCCTCGCCGGTGTCCCCCGCCGCCTGGTGCTCGATGACGGTCGGCTCGCCGAGGAGCGGGCTGGGCCGTACCGCGGTGAAGGAGCGGACGAACCGGTCGCGTTCGAGGTCGGCGACGACCTCGGTGGGCCGCCCGTCCATGACGGCCCGGCGCAGCGCCACGACGGCGAGGTCCGGGTCCAGCGGGCGGATTCCGGTGCGCTGGGCCACGTCGGCCGCCCGCTGGTCCGCGGCCATTCCGCTGCCGCCCCACACGCCCCAGGCGATCGAGGTCGCGGCCAGGCCCTGGGCCCGGCGGTGTTCGGCGAGAGCGTCCAGGTAGGCGTTGGCGGCGGCGTAGTTGGCCTGGCCGGCGTTGCCGACCGCTCCGGAGGACGAGGAGAACAGGGCGAACACGGCCAGGTCCAGGTCCCGGCTGAGGTCGTGCAGGGCCAGGGCCGAGGCGGCCTTGGCGCGGAAGACGGCCTCGTAGCGGTCCGGGGTGAGGCTGTCGAGAACGCCGTCGTCCAGGACGCCCGCCGTGTGGATCACGCCGGTCAGGGGTGCCTCGACGGGAATCGCGGCGAGGACCTCGGCGAGCGCGTCGCGGTTGGCGGCATCGCAGGCGGTGAGGGTGACCTCGGCGCCCAGTGCGGTGAGTTCGGCCCGCAGTCCGTCCGCGCCGGGGGCGTCGGCGCCCCGGCGGCTGAGGAGCAACAGATGCCGGGCGCCCGCCTCGGCGAGCCGGCGTGCCACGTGGGCGCCCAGGGCTCCGGTGCCGCCGGTGATCAGGACGGTGCCGGTGGGGTCCCACTCCGGTGTGCCGCGCCCGGCCGGTACGGGTACCAGTCGGCGGCCGAGGGCGGCGGAGGGCCGGATCGCGATCTGGTCCTCGCCGCCGGGGGCCGTAAGGGTTTCGGCGAAGCGGGCCGTGCACCGCGCGTCGAGGGTGTCGGGCAGATCGATCAGACCGCCCCAGCGCTGCGGGTACTCCAGGGCGGCGACCCGGCCCAGGCCCCATACGGCGGCCTGGGCGAGCCCGGGGACCGGCTCGGCGGGCGTGGCGGCGACCGCGCCGCGGGTGACGCACCACAGAGGTGCGGGGAGGTCCGCGTCGCCGAGCGCCTGGATCAGAGCGGTGGTCAGGGCCAGTCCCTCGGGGGCGTCCGCACCGCGTCCGGGTGCGGCGGCGAGGGCGAGCAGGGACACCACTCCGGTGAACTCCTGCCCATCGGCGACCAGTTGGCGCAGCTGTGCGGCCAGCGCCGCGCGGTCGGGGCCGGGCGCTGCCAGGCGTACGGTGTCCGGGCCCAGGGCGGCGACGGTGTCGGCGGCCCAGGGGTCGTCGGTGTATCCGGCCGGGAGCACGGCGAGCCAGGTGCCTGCCGGGGGGCGGGAGGGCTGCGGGGTCAGCGGCTGCCAGGTGATCTGCTGCCGCCAGCCGTCAACGGTGCCCTCCTCGTCGCGCCGGCGGCGCCAGTCCGCGAGCGCGGGAAGCACCTTGGCCAGTGCGTCGCCGTCGACGTTCAGTGTCGTCTCCAGCGAGGTGAAGTCGGCCTCGCGCACCGCCGACCAGAAGCCGTCGTCCTCGCCGCCCGGTGCGGCGGGGTCGGCGGCCGGCTGGGTGGCCGGCCAGTACCGCTGGTGCTGGAAGGGGTAGGTGGGCAGATCGGTGCGGCGGGGCGCGGTCGCGGCCCCGTCGAACAGGGCGTCCCAGTCCGGGACGGCTCCGTCGGCGTACAGCCGGGCGAGGGCGCCGACCGCGGACTCCTGCTCACCGCGGTCCCGGCGCAGCGCCGGGACGGTGACCGCCTGCGCGGGCAGGGTGTCCAGGGTGTCCTGGGCCATGGCGCAGAGCGAGCCGTCCGGGCCGAGCTCCAGGAAGACGGACACGCCGCGCTCGGCGAGGGTGCGCACGCCGTCGCCGAAGCGGACGGCCTCGCGGACGTGGCGCACCCAGTAGTCCGGGGAGCACACCTGCCGCTCGGTCGCCGCCTCGCCGGTCACGTGGGACACGAGCGGGATCGCCGGGGCGTCGTAGTTGACGCTTTGGGCGACTCGTCGGAAGTCCTCGAGAACGGCGTCCATGTGCAGTGAGTGAAATGCATGGCTCACCCGCAAACGCCTAGTCTTGCGCCCGTCGGCGGTGAACTTCTCCGCGATGCCGAGGACGGCGGTCTCGTCACCGGAGAGGACCACCGACCGTGGTCCGTTGACCGCGGCGATGGACACGCCGTCGGTCAGGTGCGCCCGGATCTCCTCCTCGGTGGCCTGTACGGCGACCATGGCGCCGCCCGTGGGCAGGGCGTTCATCAGCCGTGCCCGTGCGGCCACCAGTCGGCACGCGTCATCCAGGGAGAAGACCCCGGCCACGTGCGCGGCCGCGATCTCGCCGACGGAGTGCCCGGCGACGAAGTCCGGGCGGATGCCCCAGGATTCGACCAGCCGGAACAGCGCCACCTCGAGGGCGAACAGCGCGGGCTGGGTGAAGCCCGTCTCGTTCAGCCGCTCCGCGTCCTCGAACATGACGTCCCGCAGCGGGAGTTCCAGTTCCGCGTCCAGGCGTGCCGTCACCGCGTCCATGGCCTCGGCGAACACCGGGAAGCGGGCGTGGAGTTCCCGGCCCATGCCCACGCGCTGCGCACCCTGGCCGGAGAACAGCACCGCGAGCTTGCCGCGGCGCTCCGCCGCCTCGCCCCGAAGGACCTGGGGGGTGTCGAGTCCGTCGGCGAGTGCGGCCAGCCCCGCGAGCAGCTCCTCGCGGCCTTCGGCGAGGACGGCGGCCCGGTGGGTGAAGGCCGACCGGGTGGTGGCCGTGGACCGCGCGAACTCGGCGACGGTGAGGTCGGGACGGGCGGCCACGTAGGCGTGCAGCTGCCGGGCCTGGGCCCGCAGCGCTTCCGGCACGGCGCCCGACACGGGCACCGGCAGCGGGCCGCCCGCCCCCTGGGGGCGCTCGGGCTCGTCCGCCACGGTTTCCGCGGACTGCTCGATGATCACGTGGGAGTTGGTGCCGCTGGCGCCGAAGGCCGAGATTCCGGCCCGGCGCGGGCGGCCCGTGCGCGGCCAGTCGACCGCGTCCGCGAGCAGTTCTACGGCGCCGGCGGTCCAGTCGACGTGTGCCGAGGGCTCGTCGATGTGCAGGGACCTGGGCAGCACGCCGAGGCGCATCGCCAGCACCATCTTGATCACGCCGGCGACGCCCGCGGCCGCCTGGGTGTGGCCGATGTTGGACTTCACCGACCCGAGCAGCAGTGGCAGGTGGGGGTCGCGACCCTGTCCGTACGTGGCCAGCAGCGCCTGTGCCTCGATGGGGTCACCCAGGGTGGTGCCGGTGCCGTGCGCCTCCACGGCGTCCACGTCGGCCGGTGCCAGCCCCGCGTTGGCCAGCGCCCGCTGGATGACACGGCGCTGTGAGGGACCGTTGGGCGCGGTGATGCCGTTGCTGGCGCCGTCCTGGTTGACGGCCGAGCCGCGCAGCACCGCGAGGACCTCGTGCCCGTTGCGACGGGCGTCCGAGAGCCGTTCCAGGACGAGGACGCCCACGCCCTCGGACCAGCCGGTGCCTGCCGCGGCGGACGCGAAGGGCCGGCAGCGGCCGTCCGGCGCGAGGGCTCCCATCTCCCCGAACTCGACGAAGTTCACCGGGCTGGACATCACCGTCACACCGCCGGTCAGGGCGAGGGAGCACTCGCCCGCTCGCAGGGCCTGGGCGGCCAGGTGGAGTGCCACCAGGGACGACGAGCAGGCCGTGTCGACGCTGACGGTGGGCCCTTCCAGGCCGAAGTGGTAGGCCACCCGGCCGGAGAGCAGGCTCGCCGACTGCGCGGTCTGCGCGTGGCCCAGCTGGCCTGCTTCGGGCCGGTAGTCGCCCGATCCGCCGCCGATGAACACGCCGGTGTCGCCGCCGCGCAGCTGTGCGGGGTCGATGCCGGTGCGCTCCAGGGCCTCCCAGTTGGCTTCCAGGAGGATGCGCTGCTGTGGGTCCATCACCATCGCCTCGCGCGGTGAGATCCCGAAGAATCCGGGGTCGAAGTCGGCCACGTCGTAGAGGAATCCGCCTTCGCCGGTGACGGTCCGGCCGTGGCCGTCCCGGTCGCCGTGCAGCAGCCGGTCCAGGTCCCAGCCGCGGTCCGTGGGGAAGCCTCCGATGGCGTCCGTCTCGCCCGTGACCAGCTGCCACAGGTCCTCGGGCGAGCGGATCCCGCCCGGGTAGCGGCAGCTCATGCCGACGATGACGACCGGGTCCTCGGCGGTGTCGGTGCCCTTCGCCCACCCCGTCGAGGGAAGTTCCGCCCCGTCCTCGCCGAGGAGTTCGGCCCGCAGGTGGTCGGCCAGCACGGCGGCCGTGGGGTAGTCGAAGACGAGGGTGGCGGGCAGCGCCAGACCCGTCGCGGTGGCGAGCTGGTTGCGCAGGTCGACCGCGGTCAGCGAGTCGAAGCCGAGGTCCTTGAACGCCTGGCCGGAGGGTACGGCGTCGGCGTCCGCGAACCCGAGCACCGCGGCCACCCGGTCGCGGACCAGGGCCAGCAGGACCTCGGTGCGTTCCGCGTCCGGGCGGGTGGCGAGTTCGGCCCGCAGGCCGGTGGCGGTGCCCGCCGTGCCCCGCTCGGCGCCGCCCTGGTCCGCCAGCGCCTCGCGGACCTCGGGCAGTTCCACGAAGAGGGCGCTGCGCCGCTTGCGGGTGAAGGCGGGCGCGAACCCGTCCCACCGCACGTCGGCGACCGTCACCGAGGGGGTGTCGGTGCCGAGGGAGCGGGCGAGCGCGGTCAGGGCCCGCGCGGGGTCCATCGCGGGCAGCCCGTTGGCCCTCAGGTGGGCGGCCAGGCTGTCGGAGGTGGTGTCGGCCCAGCCGCCCCACGAGATTGTCGTGGCAGGCAGTCCGCGTGCGCGCAACGTGCCCGCCAGGGCGTCGAGTTGGGCTCCGGCCGCCGCCTCGGTACCCCGGCCGCCAGCACCCCAGGTCCCGGCGATCGAGGCGAAGAGGACGAACGCGTCCAGCGGGCGGTCGCCGACCGCCGCCTCGGCCACGGCCGCCAGGCTCTCCACGTCCGCGCGCAGCGCGGCCAGCGCGGCGCCGGGGTCCTCGGCGGTGGCGGGTCCGTACGCCTCGGCGTCGGACGGCCCGGCCGTGTGGACCACGGCGGTCAGCGGCGCCTGCGCCGGGAGCTCGGCGAGCGCGGTCAGCAGCGCCTCGCCGTCGGCCGGTGCGCAATCGAGCACCGTCAACGCCACGCCAAGTGCATCGAGTTCGGCGCGCAGTTGCGCCATGTCCGGTGCGGTGGGGTCGGCCAGCACCAGGTGCTGGGCGCCCTGTTCGGCGAGCCAGCGGGCGCAGTGTCCGCCGGTGCCGGACGCCGGACCGACGACCAGGACCGTGCCGGTCGGCTGCCACGGGGTCGCGGGGGTGTCGTCCGTCGCGCGCACCAGCCGTCGCCCGAAGACGCCGGAGGGCCGCAGCGCCACCTGGTCCTCGTCGCCGGTGCCGGAGAGTACGGCGCGAAGCCGTTCGACCGAGCGCCGGTCGAGGACCTGCGGTACGTCGACCAGGCCGCCCCAGCGGTCCGAGTGGTCCAGGGCGGCAACCCTGCCGAGCCCCCACACCGCCGCCTGGGCGGGGCTGACGTCGGTCTCCGAGCGGCCCACCGACACCGCGCCGCGGGTGACACACCACAGCGGGGCGTCGATGCCGGCGTCCGCCAGTGCCCGCAACGCCTCGTCGGGCCAGGCCGGTCCGGAGGGGAGGACGTCGGCGTACGGGGCCGCGAGAAGGGAGACCACTCCGGCGAACTCAGTGCCCTGAGCGACGAGTTCGGACAGCCGTTTGGCGAGCGCGCCGCGGTCGGCCGGGTCGGCTTCGACGCTGACGGCCGGCTCGCCGAGGGCCGCGAGCACGGCAGCGGTCCACTCGTCGTCGGCGCCGCCCGTCGGGACGAGCGCCAGCCACGGCCCGGCGAGGGTGCCGGGCGCGGTGCCGGTCAGCGGCTTGAAGGTCACGTGGTAGCGCCAGCCGTCCACGGTCGACCGCTCGACGCGCTTGCGGCGCCAGGCGGACAGGGCGGGTACGAGCGCCGACAGCGCGGCGTCGTCCAGCTCCAGGTCGGCCGACAGCGACGCGAGGTCCTCGCGCTCCACCGCGGCCCAGAACTCGGCGTCCGCCGGGTCCGGCGAACCGGTCCGCGCATCCGCCGCGGGCGCGCCGTCCGGCCAGTACCACTGGTGCTGGAAGGGGTAAGTGGGCAGGTCGACGCGGCGGGCGCCGGTGCCGGCGAAGATCCCGGACCAGTCCACCCCGATGCCCACGACGTGCAGCTGCGCGAGAGCGGTGAGCAGGGCGGTCTCCTCCGGCCGGTCCTTGCGCAGGGCCGGTACGGCGGTCGCGGCACCGTCCAGAGTGTGCTGGGCCATCGCCGTCAGCACCCCGTCCGGTCCCAACTCCAGGAAGACCGATGCCCCTTCGGCCTCCAGGGCGCGCACACCGTCGGCAAAGCGGACGGTCTCGCGGACGTGCCGCACCCAGTAGTCCGCCGAGCACACCAGCTCCTCGGTGGCCAGCTCGCCGGTCACGTTGGAGACGACCGGTATCTGCGGCGCCCCGTACGACAGCCCCTCGACCACCCGCCGGAAGTCCGCCAGCATCGGCTCCATCAACGACGAGTGGAAGGCATGGCTCACCGACAGCCGCTGCGTCTTGCGGCCCTCGGACGCCAACTCATCGGCAATCCGGAGGACTTGGGACTCTTCCCCGGCGATCACCACCGACTCCGGGCCGTTGACCGCCGCCAGCGACACCCCATCCGTCAGCCGCGCAGCCACCTCGCTCTCCGCCGCCTGGACGGCCACCATCGCACCACCGGCCGGCAACGCCTGCATCAGCCGCGCCCGCGCCGATACGAGCCGGCACGCGTCCTCCAACGAGAACACCCCAGCCACATGCGCCGCCGCGACCTCACCGATCGAATGCCCCGCCACAAAATCCGGACGGACCCCCCACGACTCCACCAGCCGGAACAACGCCACCTCGACCGCGAACAGCGCAGGCTGGGTGAACCCGGTCTCGTTCAGCCGCTCCCCGTCCTCGAACATCACCTCCCGCAACTCGCCGTCGAAGTGCGCCAGCACCGCATCCAGCGCCTCAGCGAACGCCGGGAACCGCCCGTACAACTCCCGGCCCATACCGACCCGCTGCGCACCCTGCCCCGAGAACAACACCGCCAGCTTCCCGTCGACCTCCCGGGCGACGCCGCGTGCGAGTTCCCGTACGCCCGCTCCGTCGGCCGCGAGGACCGATCGGTGGGCGAACGCCGCCCTGCCGGTGGCGAGGGAGTGGCCCACGTCGACCGGTGACGGGCCGGTCAGCTCCGAGAGCCGCTCGATCCCTGCCGCCAGCGCGGCCTCGGACTTGCCCGACACCGGCCAGGGCACGATGCCCGGCACCGTGGTGGGCCGCTCCTGTGCCACGGGCTCCTCGGCGTCCGGCGCCTGCTCGATGATGACGTGGGCGTTGGTGCCGCTGACGCCGAAGGCGGAGACGCCGGCCCGCCGGGCGTGCCCGGTCTCGGGCCAGGCCTGCTGCTCGGTGAGGAGCGAGACCGTGCCGTCCGTCCAGTCGACGTGCGAGGACGGGGAGTTGATGTGCAGGGTCTTGGGCAGGACGCCGTGGCGCATCGCCAGGAGCACCTTGATGGTGCCGGCGACACCGGCCGCGGCCTGGGTGTGGCCCAGGTTCGACTTGACGGCGCCGAGCAGCAGCGGGCGGTTCTCCGGCCGGTCCGGGCCGTAGGCGGCGATGAGGGCGTGGGCCTCGATGGGGTCACCAAGGGTGGTGCCGGTGCCGTGCGCCTCGACGACATCGACGTCGGCGGGGGTGAGGTCGGCGTCGGCGAGAGCCTGCCGGATGGCGCGCTGCTGGGCCCGTCCGCTGGGCGCGGTCAGCCCGTTGGAGGCGCCGTCCTGGTTGACGGCGGTGCCGCGCACGATGCCCCATACGTCGTGGCCGTTGCGGCGCGCGTCGGAGAGGCGTTCCAGGAGGAGGACGCCCACGCCCTCGGACCAGCTCGTGCCGTCGGCCGCGTCGGCGAACGGCTTGCACCGCCCGTCGGGGGCCAGCCCGCCCTGGACCGTGAACTCGGTGAAGGAGTCGGGGCTGGACATGACCGAGACGCCGCCGGCCAGGGCGAGGCTGCACTCGCCGCCGCGCAGGGCGCCCGCGGCCATGTGCAGGGCAACCAGCGCGGAGGAGCAGGCGGTGTCGACGGTGACGGCCGGGCCCTCCAGCCCGAAGGCGTAGGAGAGGCGGCCGGACATGACGCTCGCGGTGTTGCCGGTGGCGACATGGCCGCGTATGTCGGCGGTGCCGGTGCCCTGGCGCAGGAGCGTGGCGTAGTCCTGGCCGTTGGTGCCGACGAAGACGCCGGTGCGGCTGCCGCGCAGGGTGGTCGCGTCGATTCCGGCGCGCTCGAATGCCTCCCAGGAGGTTTCCAGCAGCAGCCGCTGCTGGGGGTCCATGGCCAGGGCCTCCCTGGGCGCAATGCCGAAGAAGGAGGCGTCGAAGAGGCCGACGCCGTCGAGGAAGCCGCCTTCGAGGGTGGCGGAGGCTCCCTGGGCGAGCGCGTCCAGGTCCCAGCCGCGGTCCGCGGGGAATCCGCTGATCGCGTCCTCACCACGGCTCAGCAGCCGCCAGAGGTCCTCGGGGGACCGGACGCCGCCGGGGAAGCGGCAGTTCATGCCGACGATGGCGATGGGGTCGTCGTCCGCCGCCCGGCCGGCGAGGGCCGGGGTGCCGGTTGTGGACTCGGGCAGGGTGCCCAGGAGTTCGGCGAGCAGGAAGTCGGCGAGGGCGGTCGGGGTCGGGTAGTCGTAGACGAGGGTCGCGGGCAGTTTCAGGCCGGTGGTGGCCGTCAGGGTGTTCCGCAGTTCGACGGTGGTCAGCGAGTCGAAACCGAGGTCGCTGAAGGCACGTGCGGCGCCGATGTCCGAGGTGCCGGTGTGTCCGAGGACCGCGGCCACCTGGGTGCGTACCAGGTCCAGGACGAAGCGCGGGCGCGCGGCCGGGGAGAGTCCGGCGAGGCGCCGGCGCAGGGCCGGTTCCCGTAGGGCGGCTTCCGGTGTCCCGGCGGACGGCGTGGCCCGGAGCAGTTCGGGCAGGTCCCCGACGAGGGGACTGGGGCGCAGTGCGGTGAACACGCTCGCGTAGCGCTGCCAGTCGATGTCGGCGAGGGTCAGCGTCGGGGTGCCGTGCTCGATCGCCTGGCGCAGGGCGCTGAGGGCAAGCTGGGGCGCCATGGGGGTGAAGCCGCCGCGGCGGACGCGGTCCTGGATGCCGGTGCCGTCGGCCGCCATTCCGGTCTCGGCCCAGGGGCCCCAGGCCAGCGAGGTCGCGGGCAGGCCGTGGGCGCGGCGGTGTTCGGCGAAGGCGTCGAGGAAGGCGTTGGCGGCGGCGTAGTTGCCCTGGCCGGGTGCGCCGAGGGTGCCGGCGACGGAGGAGAAGAGCACGAAGGCGGTCAGGTCCCGGTCGCGGGTCGTCTCGTGCAGGTTGAGGGTGGCGGTGACCTTGGCGCGCAGGACGGCGGTGAACTGCTCGGGGGTGAGTGTGTCCAGGGTGCCGTCGTCGACGGTGCCGGCGGTGTGGAACACCGCGGTGAGCGGGTGCTCGTCGGGGATCGAGGCCAGCACGGCGGCGAGCGCGTCACGGTCGGCGGTGTCGCACGCCGCGAGGGTGACCCGGGAGCCCAACTCCTCGATTTCGGCGGCCAGTTCATCGGCCCCGGGGGCGTCGGCGCCGCGCCGGCTGACCAGCAGCAGGTGTGCGGCGCCCGCGCCGGCCAGCCATCGGGCAACGTGGCCGCCGAGCGCGCCGGTGCCGCCGGTGACGAGCACGGTTCCGGTGGGGCGGAACGTGCCCGCCTCGGGGGCCGGTGCGGCTCGGTGGTGGGCCAGCCGGCGGACGAAGGCCGCGGTGGTGCGCAGCGCGAGCTGGTCCTCGCCGCCGCTGTCGGTAAGGACGGCGGCCAGGCGGCGCAGGGTGGTGGCGTCGAGCTCGTCGGGGAGGTCGACGAGGCCGCCCCAGCGCTGCGGGTGTTCCAGCGCGGCCACTCTGCCCAGGCCCCAGACGGCGGCCTGGGCGGGGCGGGCCGGGTGTTCGGCGCGGTCCACGGCCACGGCGGTGCGGGTCACGCACCACAGCGGGGCCTCGATGTCGGCGTCGCCCAGGGCCTGGACGGCGGTCGCCGTCAGCAGCAGGCCCGCGTGCGCGGCGTCATCGGGGCCTTCGTCGGCCGTTGCCAGTAAGGACAGGACGCCCGCGAACTCACCGTGCTCGGCTGCCAGTTCACTCAGCCGCTCGGCCAGCTCCTGGCGCTGCGCAGCGCTCACCTCGACCCGTACGGCGTCGGCGCCCAGGGCCCCGGCGACCGCATCGGTCCACGCCCGCTCGCCGTCGGTCGGTGCAAGCACCAGCCAGGTGCCGGCCGGGTGTCCGGCGGCGGCCGTGCCGGTCCGGGGCTTCCATGTGGTCCGGTAGGCCCAGCCATCGATGGTGGAGCGCTCCCGGCTCTTGCGCCGCCAGGAGGAGAGGGCGGGCACGACGGCGGTGAGCGTGCCGTCGTCCAGGTCCAGCGAGGAGCCCAGGGACTCAAGGTCCGCGCGCTCGACGGCCGACCAGAACTCCGCTTCCGCCGCGTCGGCGGGGTGTGCGGGGGCGGCGGTTTCGGCGGCCGCCTCGGGCCAGTAGCGCTCACGCTGGAAGGGGTAGGTGGGCAGGTCGATCCGCCGGGCGCCGCTGTCCGCGAACACGGCGTCCCAGTCGACCCGTACCCCGTGGAGATGGAGCCGGGCCAGTGCGGTGGTCAGTGCCGGGGCCTCGGGCCGGTCGCGGCGCAGTGCCGGGATGGCGGTGGCGGGGGTCTGCTCGTCGGTGCCCTCGCGTACCGCGCCGCTGAGTACGGCGTCCGGGCCGAGCTCGAAGAAGGTCGTCACACCGTGCTCGGTGAGGTGCCGTACGGCGTCGGCGAAGCGGACGGTGCCGCGGACCTGTCCGGTCCAGTACTCCGGCGCGGCGAGCTCTTCGTGCGTGAGGAGTGCGCCGGTGACGGTGGACACCAGCGGCACGGTGGGTGCGTGGCAGGTGACGGAGCCGACGGCGCGGGCGAAGTCCGCCAGCATCGGGTCCATGTGCGGCGAGTGGAAGGCGTGGCTGACGCGCAGTCGCTTGGTGCGGCGGCCGAGCTCCTGGAAGTGGGCCGCCACGGCGAGTACCGCGTCCTCGTCGCCCGAGACGACCAGGGAGGCCGGGGTGTTGACGGCGGCGACCGTGGCCCGTCCCTCGTACGGGGCGAGCACGGCGGCCACCTCGTCCTCGGCGGCCTCGACGGAGGCCATGGCGCCGCCCTGGGGCAGTGCGGCCATCAGCCGGCCGCGGGCCGCGACCAGGATGCAGGCGTCCTCCAGGGAGAGGACTCCGGCGGCGTGCGCGGCGGCGAACTCTCCGATGGAGTGGCCCGCGACGTAGTCGGGGCGCAGGCCCCAGGACTCGGCGAGGCGGAACAGCGCCACTTCGAGGGCGAAGAGAGCCGGTTGGGTGTAGCCGGTGTCGTCCAGTAGCGCGGCCTCGGGGGTGCCGGGGTCGGCGAAGAGGATCTCCCGCAGCGGGCGGTCGAGTGCGAGGTCGAAGTGGGCCAGTACGGCGTCCAGGGCCTCGGCGTAGACCGGGTGGCGGTCGTAGAGCTCGCGTCCCATTCCGGGGCGCTGGCTGCCCTGGCCGGTGAAGAGGAAGGCCAGTCGGCCGCGGTCCGGGCGGCCGGTGAGCAGTCCGCCGTCGGGGGCCGCGTCGCGCAGCGCGGTCAGGGCGCGGGTGAGGGTGTCGGGGTCGTCGGTGACGACGGCCGCACGGTGCTGCAGGGCGGCGCGGGAGGTGGCGAGGGAGAAGGCGAGGTCGGTGAGCGGGAGGTGGGGGTGGTCGGCGAGGTGGGTCAGAAGCCGTCCGGCCTGCGCGCGCAGGCCCGCTTCGGTGCGTCCGGACAGGGTCAGGGGGACGGGGATGGGGTCGGCCGGGCGAGCCGGTGCGGTGTCGGTGGCGTCCTCGGTCCGGTCTCCCGGGGCCTGTTCGAGGATGGTGTGGACGTTGGTGCCGCTGAGTCCGAAGGAGGAGACGCCCGCGCGGCGCGGGTGTCCGGTGCTCGGCCAGGGCAGCGGTTCGGTGAGCAGGTGGAGGGCGCCGGAGCTCCAGTCGACGTGCGAGGAGGGCCGGTCGATGTGCAGGCTCTGCGGCACGGTTTCGTGGCGCATGGCCAGGACCATCTTGATGACGCTGGCGATGCCGGACGCCATCTGGGTGTGGCCGATGTTGGACTTGACGGAGCCCAGCAGCAGCGGGCCCTGCGGG
>NZ_JBEZJZ010000154.1:2655-15517 GCF_040651455.1 Streptomyces sp. NPDC048483 | reverse complement strand
CGGCAACATACGCGCAGGTCAGAGGCACATTCGCCGCCTTACTAATCACGCCCTCCGGAGCCGTGTGCGCAGGTTCGAATCCTGCCGGGGGCACTCGCCAGTCAGCAACCCAGAACCATGGCCTGACCAGGCGGATGCCAACCGAAAAGGGCGGGAGTCAGTCTCACTGACTCCCGCCCTTTCTCGCTGTCTCTCACGGCTTGTGTGTGAGGAGCGTGTGAGCCACACGGGCTCACACGGCATCCGGCGCCCCCCATCCCATCGCCTTTTCGATCTTCTTGTTGTCCTCCTCCTCGCTGTTGTCGAGGCAGCCGGCGTAGTGGCGGTCAATGACCTCCGGCGAAGTACCAGCGCGCCGGGCCACCTCGGCCACAGGGAGGCCGGAGCGGAGCCAGTCCGTGATGCACGTCGCCCTGCCGTCGTACGGCTTCCCAGCGAGCGGTGAGGCCACCTTGTGGGGCGGGAACGCCAGGAGACGAGCTTCCTCCCACACGCGCCAGTAGCTGGATGTGCCCACCAAGCCGCCCCGCTCGTTCTGGAACACCCGGCCGTCCGCGGCCGTGCCGAACTCCTTCACGTGCGCCCGAAGCATCGCCACCAGGATGGGCGGAATCGGCACCGGCCGGTCTGCCTCGGGGTCCCGCATCTTCAGCCCCCGCTTGTCGTGCCGTTCGCCGGAATCGGTCCACTTCTTTCCCGACACCGGACGTGTTTCCCGAAGGGTGAGCACGCCCCAGCCCGTCTCCGGCAAGTGGCAACCGTCCAGCCGCAATGCCACGACTTCCGCCGGGCGCATCGCCGCGTAGAGGATGCAGCCGAAGAAGGCGACAAGACGTCTCCCCCGGTTTCGGTGCACCGATCCCACGTAGGAAACAGCCGTTAGGAACTCGCGTCCCTGTACAGCATTCATGAGAACTCGCGGATCGATCGGACCACTTGCAGCAGTGGCGGGCCGCTCCAATCCAGCCATCGGGTTTTCATCCAGATATCTCATCTGGATCGCGTACGCCATAGCCGAGTTGAAGCAGCGACGACGACGCTTATACGTGTCCTTGGCTGCCAACTTGCCATCGAGTCTGTAGGCTAGCCGGTAATGCACGTCCTCTGCGATGCCAGATCGCCTCAACGAGGACAAGGGGAGGGAGTTCTCCGCGAGCCATGAGCAGACCTTCTCAAGGGCCGGCGGGGGCTCCTGGTCCGCGTGGGCCGGTACGACAACCCATCTCACAGCCTTCCGGACCGCCTGAGGTTCCGGCACATCGGGCCTGTCTGCGAGCATCCCCAGAGCTGCCGCGGCAAGGCTGTCTGCGAACCCCTCCCGCGTCTTTGCTGCCGCAGTGCGCCAACGACGCTTCATGAACTCGCGCGAGAACTCCCACCACGTGGGGTCGGACTTGGTCTCAGCTTCTGCTGCTTCGGTCGCTCGCGCTTGCCGGATCTCCGACTCAGGAAGACCCGACTTCACGTCGAAAGCCTCGCCTTTACGCATGGCTTTCCAAAGATCCGATCGACGGCTTTCAGCTAGCGCTGTCGTCGCGAAGGTGGCATGGTAAACCTTCCCAGCGACTACCCAACGCAGTTGATAGGGAGCCGATTTACTGGAGATCTTGCTGATCTTCCAGATACGGACGTCGGTGGAAAGGGTCAGCTCTTCAGCTTCGGCAGGGCGCTCGCTATCGCGGGCGCCCTGCGGTGCGCTGGTGGTGCGGTGGGTCACGCGGCTTCCTCCAGAGCTATGATCCAGCGCTCCAATTCCGAACGCCGAATGCGTACGGCGCCGTTCGGCAGCTTGATGGCTTTCGGTCCTTTTCTCTGCTGTCGCCAGCGGTAGAAGGTCGACAGCGGTACACCGATTTCCGCAATTACCTGGGAAATCGTCAGCATCTCGTCACGCGCCACGGTTAGCTCCCTCCGAGTTCGCCCGCGGGGCCGGAGTCGGACAGCTGGGACAGTCCCGATTCGGGCTGTCCCACCCGTTCGCGCAGGTCAGCGCGTGTACTGGGACAGTCGGACAGCTGGGACACCCCCGGTGTGCCCTGTGTCCGGGTCTCGGTGTCGGGGAAGTAGCGGCCGGTGCCGTCTTTGGTGAGTTGTCCGTCCGCGGCCATGCGGGAGCAGGTGCGGCGGACGTTCTCGGCATCGAGCTGCGGCAGGGAGGCAACGATCTCTCGCGGGCGTGCGCCGGGGTTCTCCCGAACGTGCCGCAGAATCGCAGCGCGTGTGTCACCGATGGTGTGGTCGGTGACCGGGCCATCGAGCATCTGCCAGGCGCCGGAGGCTTCCTGGAAGGAGAGCGCGTATTCGGCTTCGTTCACGTCGCGACCAGTGACGTGGAGAATGCCGTCCGCCTGCCCACGGGCACGCTTGAGCACGAGCGTGGCGTCAGCGGCTCCGGCGATGCCGTTGGTGCCGGAGACCTCCGTCAGGAAGTCGTCAGACCCGGCTTTGCGGACGTGGTGGACCAGGACCACGGCGATGCCGTAGTGGTCCGCGATGCGCTTGGCGTAGCCAACAGAGACATAGTCCGCGTCGTACGCCGAGACGCCCTGGGGCGCCTGTCCGCGCATCTTGGCGAACACGTCGATGACGACCATGCGGGCGTCCGGGTTGCGGTCCAGCCATCCGGCGATGGCGTCGCTGCCGCCCTGTGGGAAGGGCGGGCATTCGGTGACCAGCGTCAGACCGGCCGGCGCCTTCTGTCCGCCCAGGAGCTTGCCCATACGGGTCTGGAGACGACGCGGGGTGTCCTCCAGCGCAAGGTAGAGGACCGGGCCGCCCTTGACCGGGACGGAGTCGAACGCCTGGCCACCGGCCGCGACCGAGAGGCCAAGGCCGAGGGAGAGCCAGGACTTTCCGACCTTGGGCGGTCCGGCAAGCAAGCTGACGCCTTCGGCGAGGATGCCGGGGACTGCCCATTTCGGCTCGGGGAATTCCGCGGCCATGAGCTGATCGGCGGTCCATGCGGTCCGGGGCCGTTCCCGTGCCGGTGGTGCCTCGGGGGTGGCCTGGGGGTCGCGGGGGACGGAGTAGAGGTGCAGCGGGGGAATCGGGTTGGTGCTCACGCGGCTACCGTCCTCGGTCGTGCTGCTCCGGCCCTCAGGCCGGAGGCGATGGTCCGGCGTGCTTCGCGGTCGCCCTGGCCCACCTGGAGGGCGGCGGTCAGGAGCCAGCCGGTGACGTCGGCGTCGGTCAGCTCTCCCCCGGCTACGAGCTGTCCGAGGGCGACGGAGGCGATGTAGAGCGCGTTGTTGTGCTGGTCTTCGCCGGAGGTGGTGACGCGCTTCAACTCCGCATCAACCGCGGACCGCAGGAACGCGCTGCGCCGGTTGCCGGCGCCGAGTGCGACCGTGATGGGCTTCTGCGGGGGCAGCGGCGCCGGGCGCAGCAGCTCGGCGAGCCAGCCCGGAAGCGGCGCCACCGGGCCACTGTGAACGACCTCGTAGGGGCGTCCTGCGAAGGTGCTGCCCGCGCCGACCACAAGTCCGCCAACGGCGCGGGTGTCGACCTTCCAGCCCAGTCCCCGGCCACTGTCCCCGGTGGTGTTGCGCAGGGGCTCGCCGCCGGGTGTGGCGAAGTAGAGGTGGGTGCCCCCGCTCCAGGTACGCACCGTGTAGGTCTGTGCCGGGAAGGGCTGGCTGTGACGCTCGCAGAGCACGGCGAGCACGTCAGCACCGTCAGTGACGCCGTGCTCCGCCCAGTGCGCCGGCGGGGTGTCCTGCGGGTGCTTGGGCCTGTCGAGGTCAATGACCACCAGCGCGGAGGGCCCGGTGGCAACGCCGATGTTGTACGGGGCGTGCGTCCAGCAGCGGGTGATGCGCTGCCGGTCGGTGGTAGCGCGCTCGGCCCAGTCGCTTACCGCCGGGCGCTTGTCGTCGGGGATGACCGGGAAAACGTTCCAGTCCCGGGCGGCGGCGTCCAGAGCTGCGGTCAGCAACGCGGTCTTGCGGTCATGCGTCATGCTGGAGGTCTCCTGTTTCTGTCGAAGGGACGGAGAACCGGGGCTCCGGCCGAGAGGCGGAGACCCCGGCCGGGGCGGTCGCGGTCTTTGGCGAGAGGCGACCGCCCCGGGCGTGTTCAGGTAGTGCTCTCCTCGTAGGCCGTTTCGGTCTCGTCGGCCATGTCGTCGAAGCGGAGGAGGAGTTCGCCGAGCTGGCGGCGGGTGAGAAGTCGGGAGTAGGAGCTCTCCCAGTCGTAGGTGTCGAGTGCCACGGTGACGATCTCGTCGGGGTCGATGTCCATCTCAGTACTCCTTGGTCATTTCGATGCGGGGAGTTCCGGAAGTCCCGCACGGGTGAGTTGGGCGGCGTTGAAGCCGGGCAGGGCGGAGCGTGCGGTGATGGCCTGGGCGAGGGCGGTGGCGTAGGCGGCGCCCTCGCGGGCTACCTCGATCTGCGCTCCGGCCCGCAGCGCTTCGACGCGTTCCACGTGCGCGTGCTCCTCGCGCCGCTCGCCGATGTGCCGGTTGTGGGCGGTGGCTTCGCGGCGGTCCGTGCGCCAGTGCCGCGCGGCCAGGCCGTAAGTCACTGCGGTGGACAGGGCCCACAGCAGCAGGGGCAGGGAGAGGCCATCGGCATATCCCGCTACCCCGGCCAGGGCCAGGGCCCCGGAAGTGGCGAACGCGGTTCCCGCGATGACGCCGTCCCCGGCGCGGCCAACGGAGGCCAGGGCGCCGGCCACAGCAGCGCCGAGGGAGAGTGCTGTCATCAACGCGGCGTCGCCGACGGAGTGTTCGGCGCCGTTGGCGTTCCAGATTCTGGCGAGGATCAGCACGGTGGAGGTGGCGATGGCCGGGGCGGCTTTGGGGGCCGCCGCGGCGAGCCAGTGCCGGGAGGTTGGCTGTTGGTTCATGACCGGGCCCTACAGCTTTGCGGCGGCGTCGATGACTGCGTGGGTGAGCTGGTTGATGGGGCCGGACGCTCCGGTGGAGGCGAGGAAGAAGCCGAACATGATGGCGACGAAGGCGGAGCCGTAGCCGAGGGTCTTCGAGCGGAGCAGGAAGAACAGGACCAGGCCGAGCAGAGCGACGAGGGAGAGGGTGATGCCCACGGGGGCCTCCTTGGTCAGCGGGTGCAGGCGGGATAGGACGAGCCCCGGCGGCAGGCGTCGTAGGCGCCGGGGCTGACGGTGAAGCGGGCCGTGTGTCCGTCGGCGGTGCGGACGGACAAGGTCCAGTCACGTGTCTTGGTGGCCGGCCGGTAGGTGGTGGCCTTGTCGATGACGCGGCCGGCGGGACCAGGCACCGGGGTGCAGGCGGCCAGGGCGAGCAACGCGGCGGGAGCCAGGAGACAGAGGCGCAGGCGCATGGCGGGCGGTCCCTTCATCGGGTGCCGTCGCGGTGCAGGCGCATGGCGACGTTGAACAGGTGGCGGCCCACCCGGATGCGCTTGCGATCGCCTCGGCAGCGGCGGCAGGTCTTGCCGGGGCGCAGGCGTCCGCGGCGGTCGGTCTTGAGGGCGTAGCCGAAGCCCTTGCACTTGCGGCAGTTCCCGAACGGGCTGACCGCACACAGAGCGACGTAACAGAGTGTGACTATGAGCGGGAAGGTGATAGCGAGGGAAGTGGGGGTCATGAACGGCCTCCGGGGCGGTTTTTGAGGGTTTCCGCAGGTGGGCCGCTATCCGCTAGCAGCCTGATCAGATGCGGTGCGGGGCGCTAGCGGGGCCGCTAACGTTAGCGAGGGTTACTGCTAGCGATAGCGGCCCCGCAGGCTCATCCGGCGTCGCGGTTTCCGTCACGCTCCGCTACTGCGGCAGCGATGTGGGCGCGTTCGATGCCGCGGCGGTTGACGACCTTGTCCTTGTCCTTGAGGCGGCGCCCGATCTGGACGGTGGCGATGCCGTAGGGCTTGAGCGCGGCGGTGAGCTGTTCGGCGGCCCACTCGCCGTAGACCTCGGGCCGCAGCTCCGCCAGGCGGGCCACGACGGTTTCGTTCCAGACCTTGGCCTCTTCGACCGGGATCACGCCCAGCAGATCGCGCAGCAGGTCATACGCTGCCGCTTCGGTCTCCGGCTCCTCGCCCAGCGCATGGCCGGAGAGCGTGCCGGCGTCCTCGCGGGCCTTGCGGGCCCGCAGGGCGATGGCATCCGCGCCGACGCCATCGACGTAGACGGAGCCGACGATGCGGGCGTCGGAGCCTTCACCGACGAAGTAGTGGATGCCCTTGTCAGCCCAGGAGAACATCGTGGCCCGCACGCCCCGCTTGTAGGCGGAGGTGCCAAGGACCATGTCGTTCTCCAGCTGGCCCATGACCTTCAGGCACCAGCGGGCGGAGGCGTTGGCGGAGATGCCGGTGGGCAGCGCCTTGGCGTCCGGCCGCTGGGTGGCCAGCAGCAGCACGATCCCGGTCGCGGGGCCGCGCTTGACTAGGTCGGTGGCGATCTCCTCGAACTCGTCCTTGTACTTGGGGTGCTCGAACAGGACCTGGCACTCATCCACGCCGATCACGATCGGGTGCAGGCCCAGTTCCTTCTTGCTGGCCAGCTCCGAAGTCACCTTCGACTCCGGGCAGATGTCGCGCGGAAGGGAGCGGATCATCTTGGTGCGGCGCCGCAGCTCGGTGCGCAGATCACGGAAGTCGCGGATCGTGTACTCGATCGCCTCGTCATCATCACCGGCGGCGTGCCGATGGGAGACGGCGTTGCCGACCGGGTCAAGGTCGCCGGTGCCCTTCATGTCGTAGGTGTGCAGCTCGGCCCGCGGGTCGAGGGCGGCGATGAGCAGCAGCAGGCGGAGAAGGAAGGTCTTGCCCATGCGGGGGATGGCGCCGATGATGCCCGCGATGTACATCAGCGTGACGTTGACCCAGCGTCCGCGCTGGTCGGTGCCGAACGGCACCGGCTTGAACAGGTCCACCGTCCCGGACTTGGCCAGCGGCCACGCCGGCTTCTTGGCCTTGGACATGTCCTGGTCGCCCACCCACAGCACCAGGCGGCCGGTGTGCTCGTCCGGCACGGCCTCGGGCCACACGCAGCCCAGCGGCCGGCGCAGACCGGAGGCCAGCTTGTCGCGCCGCTCGATGACGTCGGTGACCGTGACGCCGTAAGGGAGGTCTCCCTCGGCCCGCCAGCCGGGGCCGTCGCGGGTGATGGGGGCGGTGAAGGTGAATCCCTCACGTCCCTTGGACTGGGCCTGGTTGATCGCCGGGATCCCCAGCGCGCCCAGCGCCCGCAGGACGATGTCAGAGGTCAGCTTCTGGGCCTTGGGCAGCTCCACGGCGCGGTTGATGACGGGTGCATCGGCTGCGTCCCCTGCCCAACCGAGGGCCAGGACCACCGTGCTCACCGACACCGCCATGAGCCAGGCCGGGGCGAGCACGTACAGGGCGAGCGCGGCGCCCAGGCCGATGAACGTCGCCAGGATCAAGACCAGCGTGCGCAGCCGTACTCGGCCGTCGCGCTGGCGGGAGAGCTTGAGGTAGGTGGCCGCGTCCTCCTTGACCACCATGGCCCGTCGCACCGGGTCGCCCTCGGCGTCGGAGGCCCAACGCTTCGTGCCGCCCAGGAACTTCGCGGCACCCCGCGGCGCCTGGAGGGCCAGACGTCCGGCGTAGACCGGCGAGCGAAGGGCGTGGTAGCCAGCCATGTGGCCGTAGTGGCCGGCCACCCAGGCGGCGGCGGTCTTCAGCTCGTCGGCGGACCTCAGCCACTCCGGGACGATCGCCCGACGCTTGGCGCCCATGAGCCTGCCCAGGCGGCCGGGCCCCTTGATGTCGGGGCCGTCCACCAGCACGCGGGCTGAGGGGTCCGGTTCCGCGGAGCGGTCGGTGGTCGGCTCCGGGGCGGACGATTCGTCGGCTGCCCCGCGGGCAGAGCGGGCCTTGCCCAGGTCCACCACGTCCGCACCCTTCTGGCGGGCGTTGTCGGCGGCCATGTCGGCTTCAAGCCGGTTGAACAGTTCGTGGTCGTCGTCGTGATTCACTGCTGCTTCCTTCCAGAAACGGGAGGTGGAAGGGGCCCGGACGGCGCTTTGGCCGGCAGACGTCCGGGCCCCGTTGAAACGAGAACAGGCCAGGTCAGAGCTGGTTGGGCTCCAGTGAGAAACGCGGCTGCGCAGCCATCACTACTGTCCGGCTGCGGTCACCAGGTGCAGGCCCTGGCGGGCGGCGGTGGCGCGGCGTTCGTCCACTGCCTTGATGCGCTTGCGGGCCCAGCCTTCGGAGAAGCCGAACTCCCGGCCCAGCGCGGCCGGACCGATCGGCGTACCGGCATCCAGGGACTGCGCGTACGCCTCTTCGGCACGCTGGCGCGTACGCTCCAACTCGGCTTCCTCGTACGCCTTGTCCGAGGCAGCCCGAGCGGCCGTTCGGGCGGGCCGTACGGGCGCTGTACGGGTCGGCTTCGGAGGCTGGGGCGTACGGGGCTTGACCTGCTCGTACGGCCCGTTCGCGGGCCCGTCCGTACGGTCTTGCGTACGCTCCCCGTCTCCCTCGTCAGAACCCGTACGTTCCTGCTCCGGGGCGGTTGCGGCATTGTCCGTACGGGGGCTGGTGAACAGCTCCAGTGAGGGCAGCGGTCCGGCGTCGGCGTGCTCGGTGACGAGCTGGGCGACCTTCCCGGCCCGCTTGGTGTGCCGCTTGAGCTCCCGGCGGGTGACGCCGGGTTCGGCGGCGTGGACCATCCGCCAGGCAGTCTCCCAGGCACGGGCCTCATCCATCGGCGGGACGGTGGCCCAGCGCAGCCGGGTCGCGGCGCGGTGCACCTTGCGGTGGTGGCGGCGCCGACGACGGTTGTGCCGGATCTCCTCCGGACTGGCGCCGGTGTCGTCCTCGGAGACCGACAGGCGGTAGGTCTCGTACGCCACCGGCGCGGCCAGCGATCCGACCGCGGCGACAACGCCGAAGCCCAAGCCCCACATCTGCGCACCGTGCGCGAGGTTGATTCCGGCGGCCACCAGCGCGGCCGACCAGGTCCCGGCGCGGTGCACGCCGGCGGACAGGCCACGCTGTTCGCGGCGCTGGCCCTGGATGGCGAACATCCACGTCAGGGACTCCAGCGACACCCCACCGGCTACAGCCATCGGCCACGCCCAACGGCTGCCCAGGAAGTCGATCTGTGCGGGCAGCGCCACCGACACGAACAGGGCGATAACCGCGACGGTCACCAGCGTCACGCGGTGCGTGCCCAACTGGCCGCCGATCCGGGCAAATGTGGCCCGTCGCCGCTCCCGGCGAGCCGCCGTGTTCTCCTGGCGCTCCTGGCGCCGCTCGCGGCGGGCCTGCGCCGCGGCTTCCCGGCGGACACGTTCGACTTCGACGTTGGCCTTCCCCGCCGCTGCGGCGGTCTGGGCCCGCAGCAGGTCGGCTTCGGCATGGGCCTTGGCGACGGTGGCCGCGTCCATCTGGCGCGCGCCCCGCGCACTGTAGATCTGGCTCACAGCGAGCCTCCTTCGAGACTGTGGCCCGCGCTGGTGCCGCGGCGGCCATCCCGACGGCCGTTGACCGTCCGGTAGGCGGGAGTGGCGTTGTCGGCTCCGGCCATCCAGCCGCCGCCGGTCTGCTTGGCGCCGTACATGGCCTCATCCGCGCACCGCATCAGCCGCGCCAACTCCCCGGCGCCGCTGCCCCGCTGGGCAGGGACGACCCCGGCGGAGAACCCCACCCACAACACGTGGTCTTCGAACTCCACCGGCGCGCGCAGCTGCTCCGCCAGGTCGTCCATGGCCTCCCGCAGGCCCTGCGGGCTGTAGCAGCAGATCGAGGCGGCGAACTCATCGCCCCCGAGGCGTCCGGCGACACCGCCGTAGAAGGTGCTCCACCGCGCAAGTCGCCGGCCCGTCACTGCGATCACCGCATCCCCGACCGCATGGCCGTAGGTGTCGTTGATCTGCTTGAAACCATCCAGGTCGAGGACCATCACCGCCCGAGGACGCAAGCCCAGCGCTTTGCGGGCGCGCTCCTCGAACGGCTCACGCGTCCACAGTCCCGACAGCGGGTCGCGCCGAGCAGCTTCGATCCGGCGGCGCAGCCTGAGCGTGTGCAGGGACCATCCGGCCACCACCGGCAAAGCGGCGGCCAGGGCCATAAGGGTCTGGCTCATGCTCCTACCTCGCCCTCGGTGTGCTGGTGGGTGTGGCTGTAGGCGGTGAGGCACAGTCGGACGCCGGTGTGGTTGGTCTCGGCCTTCAGCACCCTGGTCCGCCCGCCGCTCTGCTCCGCGTACGACACCGATCCCGCGTCGATGTCCAGGGCAGAGCGCCACGCCTCGAACGCGCCGAAGTCGTCGTGGCTGATGAGCTCCAGCGTGTTGGGGAAGATCGTGGACACGTCCACGTTCACGGCCGGCAGTCCAGCAAAGTCCGCGGCCAGCAGCCGCAGCAGCCCAAGCGGTGCGGCCAGATCATTCATGGTCAGAGAGGT
Organism: Streptomyces sp. NPDC048483; assembly: GCF_040651455.1. Taxonomy (NCBI): domain Bacteria; kingdom Bacillati; phylum Actinomycetota; class Actinomycetes; order Kitasatosporales; family Streptomycetaceae; genus Streptomyces; species Streptomyces sp. NPDC048483. The sequence goes on along the minus strand of NZ_JBEZJZ010000154.1, from coordinate 5,163 downwards.
CATGCCGCTTCCTCCGTCCCCGCGTTGCGGGCAACGCGGCGGGTGGGCCGCAGCGGCGCAACGGCGGTCAGGGCGTCGGCATACAGGGCGTCCCACGCGGCGATCTCATCGCCGCTCTCGCCCTGCTCCCGCAGGTCCCGCAAAACCTCGCGGGCCACATCCAGCCGGAGCTCCTGCTCTTCCTCGTCTTCCTTGGTGAGCGGGCCGCGGAACAGGTCGCGGTCGATGCCGAGCGGGAACTCGTCGAAGCCGAAGGCCAGCTCTTTGAACTCCGTGCCGTTCACGACCCGTTGGTTACCGATGTACGTACGCATGTGGATCTCTCCTTGAGTCGAAGGGGTGGCCGGGGCGGTCGCGGTCTTTGGCGAGAGGCGACCGCCCCGAGGTGGGGCTGGTCAGACGGTGGTGATGATGAGCGCGGCGACCAGCAGCCACAGGTGGTGGAAGGACTGGTCAAGCGCGTAGGCGCCGGTGCCGAGGTGAGCGGCGGGCTTGCCGTCGGCGGTGACCGGGTGCGCGGGGTGGGCAGTAGTGCCGAGGCCGTAGAACTCGGTCTTGCCGGTGACCTTGGCCAGCCACGCCAGCGTGCTGCGGCGATCCGCCCACCAGTGCGTCACCGCGTCCACAGCGAGACCGGTCACAAGTCCGAGGACCGACAGACGCAGCCCCAGCAGAGCGGCCACGGGGAGAAGTAAGGCGAGTTTGGTGGCGGTCAGGGTGGCGACGTGGCGAGCGTCGGCCAGACGGCCGGTCCAGCCGGGATGGCCCTTGGTGGCCGACTGGTGCGAGGTCTGAACCCAGTGATCACCCACGCTGTGGGCGACGAACAGTGCGATGAAGACTGCGGCGAAGGCTGTGGCGTGCACGGGGGCTCCTGTGTCGAAGGGGTTCGGGGTGCCGGGGCGGTCGCGGTCCTTGGCGAGAGGCGACCGCCCCGGCGGGTGGGCGAACTCTGCGCGACGCCGTCAGTTGGCGTCGTCGTCCCGGGTGACCTGGATTTGACCGTCATCGGTGACGGTGACGGTCTCGCCCGGACCAGCGGTCACCGTGTAGCTCTCGCTGGCCTGGTCGTGAATGTCGTTGCGGAACTCGCCGTTGTCGCCAAAGCCAATAACCAGAGGTGCCATGTGTGGTGTGCTCCTTGATCGGATGGGCTGGGATGTCCGGCTCCCCTCAGCCCCGCCCGTACGGCACTGGGCCAGACGGGGCGGAGGAGGCAACCGGCCGCGGGTATCCCCGCCGTAGCTGCGGGCGATTCGCGAACGGCCGCCCTCGGACGTGGTCCGGGGCAGCCGTGGGCGGGACGCGGTGGGCAGTGCGGTCAGCGGGTGCGTACGCGACCGCTGACGCTGTGGGCGCTCACCCGCAGATCGCGACCACCGCTCACGCGGACGTCACCAGAGACGGTGTTGGCGCGGAGGACGCCGGCCGCCTGGCCGGTGGCCTGCACTTCCACGTCACCGGAGGTGGTGTTCAGGTCCGCGTCGGAGCCGCTGTAGAGGTCCACGGTGATATCGCCCGACACAGAGCGGGCGGTGAGACGGTCGGACAGACAGCCGACGATGACGTCGCCGGATGTGGTGGACGCGCTCAGGTGGCGGGCTCCGTCGATCTCCAAGTCTCCGGAGATGGAGCGGAACTCCATGCGCTCGATGGCTCCGTGGACACGGGCACTCGCGGACTGGGAGACGACCGCGAGGGAGGAGCCAACCGGCAGGCTGACGATGGCCTCGATCGGGCTGACCGTGTCCATCACGCCGGTACCACCACCGGTGACGATTCGGCCGTTGACGATCGTGACGCCGGTGACCGACCCGTACACGGTGCCCACGCTCTGCGTGACCCGGTTGCCTCGGACGTTCTGCATCATCACGTTGCCGGGGATCTTCGGGACCTCCACGGCCAGGGTCTGGCCATCCTGGCTGGCGCGGGCCCGGTTGACCGCGTCGGCAGCCGGGCCGGACGAGTCGTCCGTCCGCAGCACCACACGAGCGGTCGTGATGCTGGCGAGGACCTGAACCTGGACGCTGCCCATCGGCAGGTCGAGCCCGAGGACAACCGGGCCGGTGGACTGGGAGGTGAAGGGGCGCTCAGTCATTGCTGATCTCCTGTTTCGCAAGGAAGAAAGGGCCGGGCGGCGCGGTCCTTGGCGAGAGGCGACCGGCCCGGGTGAAGTCGTGCGGATGGCCCCTACCAAGGGCCGCGGGTCTCGCATGGACGCGGGCCGCGCTCGGTCCGGGGAGTCCCCTCCCGGACGTCGTGGCGACGAAAAGGTGTGGTGGTGCCGCGTCGTTCTTTCACGTCGGTCCAGCCCTGCGACTAGCGCTCCCTGCGAGGCAATCCCCGCAGATCGTGGCGCGACGTCCGATATAGCCACGTAGTGACTACTGCTGCCGACGGGTCTCCACTCGCCTCGGCCGGTGCACTCACGGCCGTCCTGATGCGGTGGATCACGCTGTGGAGTTGTCGTTGAACAGTCGAAGCACTGCACCGCGAGCGATGCATGTA
>NZ_JBEZJZ010000154.1:0-2559 GCF_040651455.1 Streptomyces sp. NPDC048483 | reverse complement strand
CGCCTCGGCCGGTGCACTCACGGCCGTCCTGATGCGGTGGATCACGCTGTGGAGTTGTCGTTGAACAGTCGAAGCACTGCACCGCGAGCGATGCATATATTACATGCCTCTCACCATGCCGGGCGAACGTCCGCCCGTCAAGTCCTTCGGGGTGCCGGTCGGTGACAACTGCTCTGACCGGCGCTGGTTAGAGATTGCTCTGCTGACGCCAGACACTCGACTCCGTACCTGTACGAGTCAGGTACGACTCGATACGGTGAAGTCGTCCCAAGTCGTCCCGACCCACGGGGAGGTTGGTGTGGCGAACGAGCGGTTGCGCGGCGCGATCGTGGACCTCGGCCTGTCCTTAGATGAAGTGGCCGCTCGCCTAGGCGTCGCATCCAAGACGGTGGAGCGCTGGATCAACGAGCCCGACCGCAAGCCCTATCGGCGATTCCAGTACGCAGTCGCCTCACTGCTCAAAGTTGAGGTCTCGTACCTGTGGCCGGATGAGCGCACATCCGCGCAAGTCACCGCGTCGGGCAACGCCGAGGTGGTCAAGCTCTATCCGCATCGCTCAGTGGTGATGCAGAGCTTGTGGCCCACCCTCTACGCGCAGGCAACGCAGCATTTCGACGTGTTGGTGTACTCCGGGTTTTGGCTGACCGAGGATCCAGCCTTCCTCAGAGTGGTGAAAGAGAAGTCTGCCGCCGGTGTCCCGATCCGCTTCATGCTCGGCGACCCGGAGTGCGAAGCAGTCGCCGTACGCGGCAGGGATGAAGGGATCGGCGCGGCCATGGCGGGGAAGATCCGCAACGCTCTCATCAACTACAGCGGGCTTTTCGGCCTACCGGGAGTGGAATTCCGACTTCACGAAACCACCCTCTACAACTCAATTTATCGGTCCGATGACGAGATGCTGGCGAATGGTCATCTCTACGGCGTCGGCGCATATTTGGCCCCTGTGCTTCACCTGCAAAGAGTCCCGGGCGGAGAGCTTTTCGACTCGTACGCGGAGAGCGTCGAAAGAGTCTGGGAGTCAGCCCGTCCCATCTCTTCACCTACCGATTGCTGAGGCACCACGCATGAGTCGAATCGACTACTATCGCGACCCCAACGCCCCTACGGCTAACTCCGTCGTCCCATCCGTGACAGCTGTCGTCTGCGACGACAGCGGGCGTCTGCTGCTCATCCACAAGACTGATAATGACCGCTGGGCACTGCCCGGTGGTGGGCATGACGTCGGCGAGGACGTGGCGCACACGGTAGTGCGTGAAGTCGAAGAAGAGACCGGAATTTCTGTAGTTGTTGAGGATATTGTGGGGCTCTACACCGACCCTCAGCACGTCATGGCGTACGACGACGGCGAAGTACGCCAACAGTTCTCCATTTGCTTTCACGCGCGTCCAGTTGGCGGTGCATTGCGCACAAGCTCTGAATCCAAAGAGGTCCGCTGGGTTCCCCCAACGGACCTCGAAAAACTGGACATCCACCCGTCAATGCGGCTCCGGATCACGCACGGTCTTGACCGAACACGGACTGCTCCGTACATCGGTTAGCTTGATTCACCCACAGCCGTGAGGCGACTCTCGACACGCCGTACAGATGCGTGAATCTCGGGGGCAGCCCGCTGAATGAAGCGGCCCACGATGGTATCCGGCCCGTATCGGCTGACGATCTCGGAGACACGAGCGTCCGACGTCGTGTGAGAACCGTCCGGAGTCGTCGTCATGTCACAGAAGATCAGCGCATCGACAAGCTCTGGCCGCTCCAACTCGAATTCGCCAGCCAACTCCGCTCGGAGTCCACGCTCTTCAGCTTCCAGCAAAGCGCAAGAATGGTGCGCAACGAGGCGGACAACCCGATCGTCCATGCCTTCCTGATCACGAAGGAACCGGGCTCCATCGAGAGGATGGAAGCCGGTTGACGCGATCAGCGGCGAGTACCCGATGTCGTGCAAGACAGCCGCCGCTTCCATCAGAAGAGCGTCGTCCCCCAGGATCGACTGAAGCGAGCGGGCGCGTTCCGCGACTCCGAGAGAGTGGGACCAACGCCGGGGCAGGGGTTCCGACAGCAGCGATTCAGCGAGGCCATACGCCCGCTCAGTGAGATCCATGGTGACCAAGGCTACGAGCCAGACGCCGTGATCGGGAGAGCGCGCACTTTGCGCCGGCGGCTTGCGCCCATCGCGATGAGGCCCCGCCCCTCCATCTGGGCGATCGCCGAGCGCACCGCGGTACGCGAGACTGCGAACCGCTCACACAATTCCTTCTCGGAGGGGAAGGGGTCTCCGACCTGGACTCCGTCAGCGCGGAGAAGATCCGTCACTCGATCAACCAACGGACGACGGTCACCCGTCCCAGCCACGTACCAGCCAGCCCCTTGCACAGACTCGATAACGTCGTCCGCCTTGAGTGCCTTGAGCGCTCGCCCGATGGTGCTGCGGCCAACGCCGTAGGTGCTCATGAGCTCCGCCTCGGAGGGCAGACTTTCGCTGATCTCGCCCTCTTCGATCTTCCGACGTAGAGACTCCGAGATCTGCAAGTACGTACCTCGCGGACTGGCCTGCGGCACGCTCTA
>NZ_JBEZJZ010000153.1:0-15543 GCF_040651455.1 Streptomyces sp. NPDC048483 | reverse complement strand
CACCACCACTCTGCTGCGCAATACGGACGGCGTGCTGCCGCTGTCCCGTCGCCGGGAGCGGAAGGTGCTGGTGGCGGGCGTGGACGCGGCCGCGCGCCGCGGTCACTTCCGCCGCCCCTGCGAGACGCTGGCCGACGCGATGAGTGGCCCGCTCCGCGGCCGCGGAGCAAGGTAGAGGGTGTGGAACGGAGCGAGGCCATGAAGGACGTCATCACCGTCGGTCTGGACGGTACGCCCGAGTCATTGTCCGCCGTGCGCTGGGCGGCCCGGGAGGCGCGGCTGCGGAACGCCCGGCTGCGGCTGCTGCACGCCTGGGTGATGCTGACGCCGGAGCGAGCCGCCCAGCCGCCCGAGGAGCGGGACCAGAACTACTGGCCGCACCAGATCATGAACGACGCGCGAGAGGCCGTACGGACGCTGGAGCCGGACCTGCCGCTGGACGAGTCCCTGGCGACCGAGGACCCGCTCGAGGCCCTCAAGAGGGCCGCCGGGGAGTCGGACCTGGTGGTGCTCGGGTCCCGGGACCTGGGCGCCCTCTCCCGTTATGTGCTGGGCGAGATCGGCCTGCAGATGGTGGCGCACACCGAGACCCCCGTCGTCCTCGTACGGGCCCAGCAGGAGGCGGCGGCGACCGAGCGCAACGGTGATGTGGTGGCCGGGCTGAGCCTGCACGAGCCCTGTGAGGCGCTGCTCGCGTTCGCCTTCCACAGCGCCGCACGCCGGGGTGTCACCCTGCGCGCCGTACACGGCCGGCACCTGCCGGCACATGCGTACAACCGCGGAGGCGGCGTCGAGCCGTATGTCGCGGAGGTGACCGTGAAGGACGCGCAGCAGGAGCTGGCCGAGGCGCTGCGGCCCTGGCGGGAGAGGTTCCCCGAGGTACGGGTGGACGCCCGGGTGGAGCTGGAGAGCCCGGCGCCGGCGCTGCTGCACGACGCCGCGGACGCCTCGCTGCTGATCGTCGGCCGCCGGCACAAGCGCCGGGTGCTGGCCACGCGGATCGGGCATGTGGTGCAGGCCGCCGTCCATCATGCGCCGTGTGCGGTGGCGGTGGTACCGCACGAGTGACGGGCCGACGGCCTGACGGGCACACGGGCCGGCCGGCAGGAGGAAGCGGAGGCAGGCCATGGCGACGACAGCGGAGTGGGACGTGCATCTGTACCTCTCCGAGGAGGACGGGACGACCAGGGCGCGGGTCGAGCTGGACACCGGCGTCATCGCGCTCACCGGGCACGGCACGGCCCGGTGCAGCCCCCAGGACGTGGACGTACCGGTGATCGGGGACGAGCTGGCGGCCGGCCGCGCGATGCACGACCTGGGCGCGAAGCTGATGCGGGTGGCCGACCACGAGATGGCGGGCATCGGCGCGACGCCACCCGAGCGCGGTCCGCGGGCGGCGTACGGCTGGATGAACGAGATGGCGTGAGGGCGAGCGGGCGGTGAGAGGCGATGCCACTGCGGATGGTGCTGCCGCTCTGGATGGTGCTGCCGCGGTTCCGGCGCGGGCCGCTGCGGCGCCGCTGTGATGTGGCGGAGTCGTGGCTGGTGGCGGCCACCGCGCTGCTGATGGCCGTGGCGGCCCCGGCCGCCGGGGTGACCGCGGCGAACGCGGTGACCGGCGCCGCGGCCCGGCAGAGCCAGGACCGGCACGGCGTCGCGGCCGTGGTGACCAAGAATCCGCCCGCCCGCATCGGGGCGGACCCCACGGGCGGCGTCGGCGGCCGGGTGCCCACGACGGTGCGGTGGACGGCCGCCAACGGCACGTCCCGTACGGGAGAGACCATGGTGCGCGCGGACCTGCGGGCCGGTGACCGGACCACGGCCTGGCTCGACGGGCGCGGGGCGCTGCTGCGGGACCCCGTGAGCGAAGGGGAGGCCAGGGTCCAGAGCATCGCGGTCGGCACGGTGGCGGCGGGCGGCACCTGCCTGCTGCTGCTCGCCGCCGAGCGGGCCGGCGGGGCGCTGATCGAGCGCCGCCGCTACGCGCTGTGGGAGCGGGAGTGGGCGGAGGAGGACGGGCGGTGGAAGGCCTGACCGGCCCTGACCCATCGGACAGACCCTAGGGCGGTGGCCGTTCGAGCAGCGCCCGCGCGGCCCGGGAATGCGGATGCGCTGGGCCGAAAGCGCCGTCGCAGGCCCGTACCGCTTCCTCGGCCCGGGTGTGCGCTTCCTGCCAAGTGACCTTGTCCGGGCGGGGGTTGCTGCCCAGCGTACGGTCCAGAAAGCGCACCACCGGCGCCGGGAACATCCCCACGCCCCGCGACCGGCTCGCGCCCTCCTCCCGCAGTGAGCGGACGGCCCCGGTCATCACCTCCGCCAGCGCGAGGCGGAGCAGCGCGTCGTCCCATGGGCGGTCCGGGTCGAGTTCGGCCCGGTCCCAGAAGCTGAGCACGTTGTGGACCAGCGAGAGCGCCTCGAGCCACAGACGCTGCCGCCCCAGCGCGCGGGCCCGGTGCAGCTGCGCCAGCATGTACGCCGGATGCAGCGCCCCCAGGACCCGCCAGCGCAGCCCCGAGGCCGAAAGCAGCAGCCGCTCGCACTCCGCATAGCGGCGCAGTCCGTACAGGGCGCCGGCCAAGGCGTGCTGGACGTCGGCGACGTCCTCCAGCGCATGACAGTCGGCCGGGGAGAGCCCGCTGGTGAAGGGGCCTGCGGCGTTCTCCCGGAAGATCTCGGTGAAGGACGGGCCGGTGCGCCCGGCCAGTGACAGCCCGCGCCCGGTCGCCGCCCGCTCCGCCTGTGCCAGCAGCGGGCGCAGGACGGCCACCGCCTCGCCGACGTCACCGCAGTCGGTACGGAGCCGGCCGAGCGCCAGGCTGTCGGCGGTGCCCGACCCGGTGGCCGACTCCGCGATCCGTACGGCAAAGGGCAGCGCCTGCGCGTACCGTCCGCCTTTCTCGTACGCGTCCCGCACCCGGCGCGCGGCGGTGGCCGACCGCGCCGGGTCGCCGCGGGGCCGCCACAGCAGCGCCATCACATGCGGGGCGAGCAGGTCCAGCGCCGCGCCCTGGGGTGACCGCAGCAGGGCGTGGTCCAGCAGGGCCGCGGCATATGTGGCGAGCCGGGTGTGCTGGTCGTCCGCCAGTTCCCGGGCGGACTCGGCGAGCGCCGCCGGGTCCGGCCGTACGCAAGGGATCTCTCCCGCCGCGTGCGGCAGTGCGCGCAGTTCGGCCGCCACCCGCTCGGCGGGCAGTTCCGGCATCCGGGCGGCGGCGACGGCCTCGGGGCACAGGACGGCCACCGGGAGCGGGGCATCGGCGAAACATGCCAGCAGATGCCGCAGCGAGAGCTGCCCCGCCCCCGGCGCGGGGGAATCGTCCTGCCGATAGGTGATGTGCAGATCATGTGCGGCCTGATAGATCCGCGCCGCGTCCTGCGCATCGGCCCGCAAGGACGCCTCGTCGGCCTGCTCGGCCCGCTCGTCCGTCAACCCTGCACCCGCATGTCCCGTCCCGCCTGGTAGATCCGGGCGTTGCCCGAGGCGTGGGCCTGCAACTGCACGCTGCCCGGGGCGGTTTCGGGCGGCAGCGTCCCGCGTGCCGCCTCCAGCACCCGCTGCAGCTCCTCGGCGGCCGCCGGGTCCTCGCGCAGCACCCGCAGCAGCCGGCGCTGCCACTCACCGGCCAGTTCCCGTTCCGTCTCCTCCCCGGCCGCGCCCTCTTCCCTGGCCTCGACGAGTTCGGCGCGGGCCTCCTCGAGGTCCCGCCCGACGGCGTCGGCGTCCGCGGGCCGGAGCCGCCGCCACAGCCCGACCACGCCGTCCCGGGCCTGCCCCCAGGCCTCGGTCACCATCAGCCCGACCAACGCCGTGCCCGCACTGGCAAGCATCGAATCCATTGCTCCACCGCCCCGTATCGACAACTGAACTCGTAGTCTGCAGTGCCCGGTTGACCCGCTCAAGTCCCGATGGCCGCCAGGCACGCCCGTACCGGAGGGCTCTGGGTGCGGGTCAGCCAGGCGGCGCGGATGTCGCGGCGCAGCGCCGGCCGGGCGGGCAGGAAGCGTACGCCGGGCGGGGCGGGGTGGCGGGACATCGCCGGGATGAGGGCGGCGGTGAGCCCCCGTGCCACGAGGGCGAGTTGGGTGAGGTGTTCGGCCACGGAATAGCGGATGTCGGGTTCGATGCCGCGCGCCCGCAGGGCCTGGACCAGGGCCTCGTACGGCTCGGTGCCCGGCGGGCAGCAGGCCCACGCCGTGACCGCGAGGCCGGCGAGGTCGGCGGCCCCGCGGTCGGCGAGCGGATGGCCTTCGGAGACGGCGACATAGACCTCCTCGCTGACGACGGTGCGCAGGGTGACGCCCTCGGGGACGGCGAGCGGGCGGTTGGCCCAGCTCTCGATGAGCAGCAGGTCGAGTTCGCCGCCCAGCAGCCGGGACGGCGGGCGTCCTGGCGCTGGCGCTGCCCGGCCCCGCCGGGCAGCGCACGCGCCCTGATCCGCGATCGGCTCACCCGGTGGGGCCTGCCGGACCTGGTCATGACCACCGAACTCATCGTCAGCGAGCTGATCGGCAACACCGTCCGGCACGCCACCGGCCCCATCGGCCTCCGTCTGATCCGCGGCACCACCCTGACCTGTGAGGTCTACGACGGCAGCCAGTCCGCGCCCCGGGTGCGCCACGCGGCCCTGATGGACGAGAGCGGCCGCGGACTGCAGCTCGTCGGCGCCATGAGCCACCGCTGGGCCACCCGCTACACCAGCACGGGGAGCAAGGCGCTGTGGACGGAGCAGCTGATTCCGTGAGGCGGGGCCGCCGGGGGCCGGTCACCGCCTGCGGTAGAGGAATTCCGGGCCGTAGGTGCGTCCGCTGCCGTCGGGAAGCGGGATGACGACGATTCTGGCGGCGATCTCGCGCATTTTCCCCATGGCGCCGATGGCCTGCCCGATCGGCCCCATCCCGTCTTCCGTCACCCACGCGTCCTGAAGAGCCTGGAGCATGTCGGTGTAGGTCTCGTTGAAGCGGTGCAGCAGCGCTTGCGTGGCGTCGTCCGGCCGGTTGACCGGGTCGCTCTGCCAGCCGCCGCGCGGGACCACCGCCACGGGGTGGGTTCTCGGCAGGGTGATGGCGGGTCCGGTGAATTCCCACTTTCCGGTCGTGGCATTCTTCACCAGTTCCCGGCCGTGGAACATCTGCCGGAACGTGTAGTAATGCGAGAACTCGCCCTCGCGGCCCGGGAAGGGATTTTCGGGGGAGGTGCCGGTCCCCTCCCCCTGCTCCTTGATGATCTCGATGGCCTTGGCGACGGCGTCGATGTTCTCCAGCGGCAGGATGTCGTTTCCCTCGCCGTGCTTCGTGCCGAGCGGGAACGTCACCTGCCGCTCACCGGTGATGTCGTCCGGTGAGAGGTTCCGGAATGCGGCCAGGACCGCGTCGTAGAAGAGGCCGATGGAGGTGTAGGTCTCGCCCTCCGTCTCGCCCTCCTCAAACGCTCTGCTGACAACCGGGTGCTCCGGCTTCTCGATCTCGGAGAACAATTCCAGCGCGTCCCGGTTCAGGCCGCTCAGAAAGGCGCGGATACACGGGCGTACGCCTCCGGGGAGCGGTCCGGGGTACTTGGGAACCACTTCTTCATGGGCGATGAGCGGGGTGCCGCCGATGGTGGTGAGCATGTTGCAGACCAGGCCGAGGTGGCTCATCTCATCGAAGATGATCTCCCGGATGTCGTGATGGATCCCGCTGCCGCCCGCCCCGTGGTCCGCCGTCAGATCGATCGACCACAGGGCGCTGGAATACGGCGGGATCGTCGCGATCTCGAGGAGAAGGGCCTGCTGCAGGGCCTCTCTGAGCCAGTGCACATCGCGGTCCCCGGCGGGCATACGCAGCAGCCTGGCGATGGTGTCGCTCTCGTATGTGGCCATGACCGCGGTCATCGTCAACACTCCCTGTCGGATTCCTTCGGGTCCGGCGGACTTCTGGCCGCGCCGCCTCCCTGACATTGCTCACTGCGCGACGCCGTGCATCGTGGCGGGGCCGAACTCACCGATTCGAGTCCCCCTGGTGCTCCAGTTGGCGCCGGCGCATATGCGGGTGGGCCGATTCGATGCTGGGCTGGCGCCACAAGCCGCGCACCGGACGCCTTTGGTGTGCCCTTGTGCCATTCCCCCATTCAGCGCGCAGGGAGCCGCAATTCCCCTGCGCGCGCACCACCGTGGGGCCCCGTCAATTCCCCGGTAAAGGAGACCCGTGACCACTACCTCAGTGCGGCCCGCCGCGCTTCCCTCCCCATACGAGAGGGACTGAAGGCACCGTGGAAAACCACACCCGCAGGGAAAGCACCGGCGTGGAACGCGCCCATGCGAAGACCTATCAGCAACTCGCGCGCGAACTGCTGTTGATCGGCCCCGAACCGGCCAATGAAGACCTCAAGCTGCGCTATCTCGACGTCCTCATCGACAAGGGGCTGGCGCCGCCCGCCGTACGAAAACGCGTGCTGATCGTCGGAGCGGGGATCGCCGGCCTGGTCGCCGGGTCGCTGCTGACCCGCGCCGGACACGATGTGACGATCCTGGAGGCCAATGCCAACCGGGTCGGCGGCCGTATCAAGACCTTCTACGCCAAGAAGGGGGAGAAGCCGCCGTTCACCGACCCCGCGCAGTACGCGGAGGCCGGAGCCATGCGGCTGCCCAGCTTCCACCCGCTGACGCTGGCCCTGATCGACAAGCTCGGCCTGAAGCGGCGGCTGTTCTTCAACGTCGACATCGATCCGAAGACCGGCAACCAGAACGCACCCGTACCGCCGGTGGTCTACCGCTCCTTCAAGGACGGCAAGGTCTGGACGAACGGCGAGCCCAGCCCGCAGTTCCGGGAACCCGCCAAGCGCAACCAGACCTGGATCCGCACCAACCGCGAGCAGGTCCGGCGCGCCGGGTACGCCAAGGACCCGTCCGCCATCAACGAGGGCTTCCACCTCACCGGCTGCGAATCGCGGCTGACCGTCGCCGAGATGGTCAACCAGGCCCTGGAGCCGGTGCGCGACTACTACTCCGTGCTGCAGAGCGACGGCACGCGGGTCCGCAAGCCCTTCAAGGAGTGGCTGGACGGCTGGGCCGATGTCATCCGCGACTTCGACCGCTACTCGATGGGCCGCTTCCTGCGCGAGTACGCCGGGTTCAGCGACGAGGCCATCGAGGCGATCGGCACCGTCGAGAACATGACCTCGCGGCTGCACCTCGCGTTCTTCCACAGCTTCCTGGGCCGCAGTGACATCGACCCGTCCGCCACGTACTGGGAGATCGAGGGCGGCAGCCGCAAGCTCCCGGAGGCGCTCGCGAAGGATCTGCGGGACCAGATCGTGATGGGGCAGCGGATGGTCCGGCTGGAGTACTGGGACCCGGGCCGCGACGGCCACCAGGGCGTGCTGGTCGGGCCGGGCGCGGGACCGGACCGCTCCGCGGTCGCGATCCAGACCGTGCCCGAGGGCGATCCGTACGGCGAGCCGCAGACATGGCGGGGCGACCTGGCGATCGTCACCATCCCGTTCTCCAGCCTGCGGTTCACCGCAGTGACGCCGCCGTTCTCGTACAAGAAGCGCCGCGCCGTCATCGAGACGCACTACGACCAGGCCACCAAGGTGCTGCTGGAGTTCTCGCGCCGCTGGTGGGAGTTCACCGAGGCGGACTGGAAGCGGGAGCTCGACGCCATCGCGCCCGGTCTGTACGACTACTACCAGCAGTGGGGAGAGGACCAGGCCGAAGCCGCGGTGGCCGTACCACCGGCCGTGCGGGGCCTGCCCACCGGGCTGCTGGGCGCCCACCCGAGCGTGGACGAGAAGCGCATCAGCCAGAAGCAGGTGGACTACCACCGCAACTTCTCAGCGGGCGGCGGCGTGCGGCCGGCCACCCACGCCTACGGCGGCGGTTCCACCACCGACAACCCCAACCGCTTCATGTACTACCCCTCGCACCCCGTCCCCGGCAGCAAGGGAGGCGTGGTGCTGGCCGGCTACTCCTGGTCGGACGACGCCGCGCGCTGGGACTCCCTGGAGGACCATGAGCGGTACGGGTATGCGCTGCGCAATCTCCAGTCGGTGCACGGCCGCCGTATCGAGGTCTTCTCCACCGGTGCGGGCCAGACGCAGAGCTGGCTGCGCGATCCGTACGCCTGTGGTGAGGCCGCGGTCTACACCCCGCACCAGATGACCAGCTTCCACCTCGACGTGGTCCGGGCCGAGGGACCGGTCCACTTCGCGGGTGAGCATGTGTCGCTCAAACACGCCTGGATCGAGGGCGCGGTGGAGACGGCCGTACGCGCCGCCATCGCCGTCAACGAGTCCCCCGCAGCGGGCGAGAGCGCCGCTGCCGCGCCGGCCGAGGCCGCCGGGAAGCGCCGGGACGCAGGTGCGCCGTCGGACCCGTCGCGAGAGGAAGTACTGGCGTCATGACCACATCGCAGACATGCACCGTGGCCGAGTACCTGGCCGTCAGGCTGGAACAGCTCGGCATCAGCCATCTGTTCGGCGTTCCGGGCAATCACCTGGGCCCGTTCCTGTCGACGCTGCACGAGAAGACCCAGGTGCGCTGGGTGGGCACCCCGACCGAGGGCGGCGCGGGCCAGGCGGCCGACGGCTATGCCCGGGTGAAGGTCGCCGATGCCCAGACCGCGCTCGGCGAGCAGGGCATCGGCGCGGTCGCGGTCACCTACGGCGTGGGCGCCTACAACCTGCTCAATGCGATCGGCGGCGCCTATACCGAGTACGTACCGCTGATCGCCATCAACGCGGCGCCCCCCTACGAGCAGTGGCTCAACCAGCAGGCGATCGGCCTGCTCACCTCGCACATGTCCCAGCGCCCGGAGAGCAACCTGGACGTCTACCGCCAGGTGACGGTGGACGCCCAGGCCATCTCCCACCCGGGCCTGGCCCCCGGCCAGATCGACGGCGCCCTCACCGCCTGCCTGACCCACCGGCGGCCGGTCTATCTGGAGGTGATGGAGGACGTCTGGGACGCGCGGTGCCCCGCGCCGCGCGGCCGGCTGACGCGACGGGAACGCCCGCTGACCGCACGCCACGAAAAGATGCTCGACGCGGCGGTCGACGCCTGCCTGAAGCTGGTGCTGGACCACCGGAACAAGCCGATCCTGTGGGCCGGCGAGGAGATCGACCGCTTCAACCTGGCCAAGGAGTTCGAGGAGCTGGTACGGGCAACCGGCATCCCGTTCTGCACCACCGTCGGGGCCAAGTCCGTCGTCTCCGAGGACACCCCGGGCTTCACCGGCGTCTACAACGGCAAGGCCAGCGACCCGGACGTGGCCAAGGTCTTCCACAAGGCCGGCTGCCGCATCGGGCTGGGCTCCTGGGCCACCTCTAAGAACCTCGGCGGCAAGCGGTCGATCGGCGACGACTGGGCGGTCGCCGCCCATGAGGGCGTGCACGTCGGCGCCGCGTACTTCCCGGACGTCCAGCTCGCGCAGTTCATCCCCGCGCTGCGCGACGCCTTCCTCATCGAATTCGGCGCCGGCCACTTCGCCGCCGACTACTTCACCGAGGCCCACAAGGACGGCCTCGACGTCCCCGTCAGCACCGCCGCCTACCTCGATTCGCTGACCGGCGGCCCCTACCCGGAGCTCCTCACGTACGACACCTTCTTCCAGCACATCAACGACTTCCTCCAATCCCGGACCACCGAGGGCCCCGGCGAGCGCACCACCCCCTTCACCGTGGTCAGCGACGCGGGGTTCGCGCTGATCGGCTCGATGAATCTGCGGATGCCCGAGCGCGCCTCGTACGTGGCGCAGAACAGCTGGCTGTCCATCGGCTACTCGGTCGGCGCGGCCACCGGGGTGGCGCTGGGCCGCCGCTTCGACGGCAAACGCCCCCTGGTGTTCGTCGGCGACGGCTCGTTCCAGGAGACCTGCCAGGAGATGTCCACCCACGTCCGGCACGGTCTGCGCCCGGTGGTGTTCGTCCTGGACAACGAGGGCTTCTACGGCATCGAGCAGATGCTTGTGCACCCCTGTTACTACAAGGACGGCGCACCGGTCTCCAACGGCGCCGACTTCTACAACGAACTGCTCCCCTGGACGTACGAGAAGCTCGCCGGAGTCTTCGGCTCCACGAAGCACCCGATGCACGGTTGCGCGGTCGCCCAGCACACCGACCTCGCCAAGCTGCTGGAGCAGCTCGCCGAACCCACCGACCCGATCAACCAGGGCCCGGTCGTCGTACGGGTCGGGCTGAAGCGGCACGACTACCCCAAGGCACTCAAGTACAAGATCACCGAGAACTGTCCGCCGCCCGTCGGCGCATCGTCGGAAGGGAACGCAGGATGAGCCCGAACGGAAAGCGGCCGGGGACGGCGAGCGCCGCCGCAGGTGACTCGGCGAAGGCGCTGCGGCACGCCATGAGCGGCCTGTCCGGGCCGGAGGCCACCGGCTGGACCGGCACGGTCGCGGCCGGCGGAAGCCCGGGCAACGGCACGAAGGTGCTGATCCTGGGCGCCGGTGTGGCGGGCCTGACGGCGGCCTACGAGCTGAGCACACTCGGCTATCAGGTCACCGTCCTGGAGGCGCAGGACCGCGTCGGCGGACGCAACCGCACCGCGCGCAGGGGCGATGAGCTCTACGAGATCGACAAGAACAACAACGTCACGCACACCCACACCTGCGCATTCGACGACGGCCTGTACCTCAACCTCGGGCCCGGCCGGATCCCGTACCACCACCGCCGGGTGCTCACCTACTGCCGGGACTTCCGGGTGGAGCTGGAGCCGTACGTCATGGAGACCACGGCCAACCGCGTCCGCCCGCCGCAGGCCGGGGTGACCTGGCACAACCGCCGGGTGGCGAACGACACCCGCGGCCACCTCGCCGCAAAGCTCGCCGAAACACTGATGGAGACGGATGCCTTCACCGGTGAACTGCGCGATCTGCTGCGGGTGTTCGGCGGGCTCGACACCAACGGCAAATACCGCGGCTCCACCCGCTCCGGGTATCTGGACCAGCCCGAGATCGAGGAATGGCCCGTACCGGCCCCGCCGCTGTCCTTCGAGGACCTGGTGAACTCGGGCTTCTGGAAGGCCCGCTTCTATCAGCCCATCGACTATCTGTGGCAGGCCACGATGTTCCAGCCGGTCGGCGGCATGGACCACATCGTCATGGCACTCGCCCGTGAGGCCAAGCGGGCCGGCGCGAGAATCGTGCTCAACGCCGCGGTCACCGGCGTCCGGCTCGGCAAAGCCGCACCGGGGGCCTCCGTCACCTACAGCAAGGACGGCCGCAAGTTCTCCGCCGATGCGCGCTACTGCATCAGCAACATCCCGATCCCGGTGCTCCGCCACCTCTCCCTCGGCGACTTCTCGGACCCCTTCCGGAAAGCGGTCGAAGGCGTGAAGTTCGAGGAGACCTGCAAGGTCGGCTGGCAGGCGAACCGCCGCTTCTGGGAAGGCGACCTCGGCAGCTGGGACGACACCGAGGGGATCTACGGCGGCATCAGCTGGACCGGCCACAACATCACCCAGCTGTGGTATCCGTCCCACGACTACTTCTCCGACAAGGGAACCCTGACCGGCGCCTACAACTTCCAGGAGGCGGCCAGGACCCTCGGCGACCGCACACCCGAAAAGCGTCTCGAGCTGGCCCGCGAGGGCGCCATCGAGCTGCACCCGGAGTTCAAGGACAAGAAACTCGTCCCCGACGACAAGGGCGTCTCCATCGCCTGGCACAAGGTGCCCTACCAGCTGGGCGGCTGGGCGGCCTGGAAACCGCACCTGGAGGACCACAAGAAGGCCTACAAGCAGCTGCTCCAGCCCGAGGGCGGCGACACGTTCTACGTCACCGGTGACCAGATCTCACCGCTGCCCGGCTGGCAGGAGGGCGCCATGATGTCGGCCCACTACGTCATCCAGCAGATCCTGGGCTTCCAGCCCCTGACCGCACCCGAGGAGGTCGCCGTACCGGACTCGGTCGCGCTGACACAGGGTCTGCACTGAGGCAGGACCTGCTCCGACGGGAGGGCCCGGGTCATGGCCGGCCCGGGCCCTCCCCCAAGGGGACGGGACGGAGGGCTGCGTGGCGGCGCGGAGCGGGGGCCGTCTTCCTGAATTCGCCTGCCGGTCCCGCGACGCCCCGTCAGAATCGATTTTGGCCGTGTGACAGCCGTCAGCCGCACGGACCTGGCCGGCCGGGAGGGGACACCATGCTGCCGGAGGAATACGACTACATCGTGGTGGGTGCCGGCTCGGCCGGCTGCGTGCTTGCCGCGCGGCTGTCCGAGGACGCGGACACCACGGTGCTGCTGCTCGAGGCGGGGCCGGAGGACACCAAGGCGGAGCTGGCCGTGCCGCCCGCGTGGCCCGCGCTCTCGGGCACCGAGGTCGACCACGGCTACCACACGGTGCCGCAGGCGGACGCCGGCCGGCAGGCGCTTCCCTACCCGCGCGGCCGGACACTGGGCGGGTCCAGCGCGATCAACGCGATGGTGTTTCTGCGCGGACACCGCAACGACTACGACCGCTGGGCGGCGGCCGGGTGTACGGGGTGGGGGTTCGACGCGCTTCTCCCGTACTTCCGGCGGATGGAGACCGTATCGGGCAAGGACCCGAAGTTCCGCGGCGACAGCGGCCCGATGCGCCCGGCACCGGCGCGGGCCGAGGACGCCAACCCGCTGTCCCAGGTCTTCCTCGACGCCGCGGTGGCGGCCGGCCACCCGCTGACCGACGACTTCAACGGCGCCGTCCAGGAGGGCGCCGGCCGGCACGACATGAGCATCACCGACGGGCAGCGGCAGAGCACCGCGCGTGCCTATCTGCACCCGGTCCGCGCCGCACGGCCGAATCTGACCGTCCTGACCGGCGCCCGCGCGCACCGTCTGCTCTTCGACGGCAGCCGGTGCACGGGGGTGGAGTTCCGGCGGGCCGGGGAGACGGTCTCCGTACGGGCCGGCGCCGAGGTGATCGTCAGCTCCGGTGCCGTCGATTCGCCGCGGCTGCTTCTGCTCTCGGGCATCGGCCCCGCCGACGAGCTGCGGCGGGCCGGTGCCGGCGTCCGCCACGACCTGCCCGGTGTCGGGCGCAATCTGCACGACCACCCGCTGTGTCCCGTCGTTTACGAGGCGAGCCGGCCGGTTCCGCCGGGGCGCACCAACCTCGCGGAGACCTCGTTGCTCTGGCGCAGCGAGGCGTCCCTGCCGGGGCCCGACATGCAGCTGATGTTCATTCATATGCCGTACCTGCCGCCGACGGTGCGGGCACCGGAGCACGGCTTCACCCTCGCCGTGGCGACCGTGCCGCAGAGCCGGGGCTCCGTGCGGCTCGCCGACGCCGACCCGGACACCCCGCCGCTGATCGACCCGGCCTACCTCGGCGCGGAGCCGGACGTACGGCGCATGCTGCACGGCATCGAGGTGGCGCGGGAGATCGCGGCGGCGGGCCCGTTCGCGCGGTGGCGGTCGCGCGAAGTGCTCCCCGGCCACGGCATCACCGACGAGCCGGGGCTGCGCCGGTTCCTGGCGGCCACCACCGGGACGTACTTCCACCCCGTGGGCAGCTGCGCGATGGGGACGGGCCCCGACGCGGTGGTCGCCCCGGACCTGACCGTGCACGGCCTGGAGGGCCTGCGGGTGGCGGATGCGTCGGTCATGCCCACTATCGTCTCCGTGAACACGAACCCCGCGGCGATGGTCATCGCGGAGAAGGCGGCCGACCTCATCCGCGGGACGGCATAGGCCGGTTGCCCGGCGTCCGGCGCCCGCGGTCCTCGGACGATCCACGACGCCTTCGCCGGGAGCTCCGCGGAGGCCGGCTCACCGCCCGACCTCGCAAAGTTGTTGCGGACCTGGCAGGAGCGGGCGGCATTTGCCGTCGGTGTCGGCACACTGGCGGAGGTGAGGGGACGGACGCCTTGAGGGGCTCCATGGGTTGCGGTGGAGAATCAGGGGGCAGGAGTGGACGCCGGAATACTGGGGCCGCTGAAAGCTGCCGACCGAGGACGGTCGGTCCGGATCACTTCCGGTCAGCAGCGGACACTGCTGGCCGCGTTACTTCTCAGCGCCAACACCCTTGTCTCACAGGACCAGTTGGTGGATGTCCTGTGGGACAGCACACCACCGCCCAATGCCCATGCCGCGCTGCGCACCTACGTGATGCGGCTGCGTCAGGCACTCGGTGCGGAACTCGGGGCGCGGATCCTGACACAGGCCGGCGGGTACCTCCTGCAGGCCGAACCCGAGGAGATCGACCTGCTGCACTGCGGGCGGCTCCATCGCGCCGCGCAGACGGCGGTCCGTCAGGGCGACCGGGCGTCGGCCGCGCGGGACCTGCACAAGGCGCTCTCCCTGTGGCGGGGGGAGCCGCTCGTCGATGTCGCCTCCCAGCGGCTGCGGGAGCGGGAGCTGCCGGCGATCGGACAACTGCGGCTGGACGTACTGGAGTTGCACTACGAGGTGCAGCTGGCTCTCGGAGCACACCAAGAGGTGCTGCGCGGCCTCCAGGCCGCGGTCGACCGGTATCCCTTGCAGGAACGGTTCTGCGTGCAGCTGATGACGGCACTGCACCTGAGCGGGCGGCGCAGCGACGCACTGGACGCCTACCGGGCCGCCCGCCGGCGACTGGCAGTGGAACTCGGTATCGAACCCGGCCAGGAGATGCGGCAGCTGCAACAGCAGATCCTGGCCGACGCGGTGGTCGCTCCTTCGGGGCAGAGCGACGCCCGCGTGGCCCCCGTACCCGAGGACGGCGCACCCGCGCGGGAGCGGCCGACACCGATCGTGCCGCGGCAACTGCCGGTCCCGGCCTCGCACTTCACGGGGCGGGAGGCCGAACTCGCCGTCCTGAACGAGGTCCGGGCGGGCATGGGCGCCGTACGGCGCGCCGCGGTGGTGACGCTGGTGGGCACCGGCGGGATCGGAAAGACCGCGCTCGCCGTGCACTGGGCGCACCAGGTGGCCAAGGAGTTTCCCGACGGGCAGCTCTTTGTGGATCTCCGGGGGTTCGACCCCGCCGGGGACCCGCTCGCGCCGTCGTCGGCGGTGCGCCGGCTGCTGGACGCCTTCGAGATTCCCGAGGAACGGATACCGGCCGACTTCGAGGCGCGGTGTGCGCTCTACCGCAGTGTGCTGGCGGAGCGGCGGGTGCTGCTGGTGCTGGACAATGCGCGCGACGAGGAGCAGGTGCGGCCGCTGCTGCCGGCCGGGCCCGGCTGCATGGTGCTGGTCACCAGCCGGCAGAAGCTGCCCGGCCTGCTGACCGGTGACGCAGGGCAGAGCATTCACGTCGGTCTGCTCTCGGCGGCGGAGACCCGCAGCCTGTGTGAGCGGGTCCTGGGCCAGGAGCGGTTCGCCGATGCCGGTGCGGCCGCCGACGCCATCATCGAGCTGTCCGGCCGCATCCCGCTCACCACCCGCATCCTCCTGGCCAGCGCCAACGCCCAGCCGGGGCTGAGCATGCAGGAGGTCATCGGGCACTTCAAGGCCGTACCCAGCCACCTCGACCGCTTCGAGACCGGCGATGCCAGGACGAGCGTACGGACCGCGCTGATCGGCTCGTACCGCAACCTGGGCGCCCTCGGTGCGCGGATGTTCCGCTCGCTCGGGCTCTACCGCGGGGAACGGAT
>NZ_JBEZJZ010000152.1:0-15606 GCF_040651455.1 Streptomyces sp. NPDC048483 | reverse complement strand
CAGAAGCTCGCCAACACGGCCAACGGGCTGGCCGGGCAGGCCCGTCCGGTCCTCCAGAAGTACGCCAAGGACCGCTGCGCGCCGGGCGGCGGTGAGCGTGGGGCGGCGGTGAGCGTGGGGCGAGGCGGGCGCCCGGGCGCAGGGTGACCGCTGTGTGCAGTCCGGCGTATACCTGCCCGGCGTCCGTGGCGAGGCCGCCCGCCGGGCGCGGTTGCGGGGTGGAGCACCACCGCGAAGCGGCCGCCCGAAAGGTCCGGGCGGCCGCTTCGCGGTGGGGGGTGCCCTATGCGCGCTGCCGTCCCGGCCGCAGGGCCGCCGCTGCGCGCCGGGCGGCGGTCGCGGGACCGCTGGTGGTGCAGCGCAGGACGAGTCCGGTCCAGCGGGCCGAGCAGGCCCAGACGAGGCGGATCGCGGAGCGTGGGGCGAGGCGGGCGCGCAGGCGCAGGGTGCGGGTGGCCGCCGCGTGCAGTCCGGTGCGGACCTGCTGGACGTCCGTGGCGAGGCCGGAGGCCGGGCGCGGTTGCGGGGCGTACAGGGCCTGCTCGACCGCCGCGGCCATGCGGTGGGCGGCGTCGGCGGCGTCCGGCGGCAGTTCCCCGATGCGCACGAGCCGGGCGGCCGCCTTGCGCGGGGTCAGCGAGTCGTCCGGCAGGATGCCGAAGTCCCAGCCGGTGTCCAGCAGCTCCTGCCAGGCGGCGAGAGTCCCCGCCGGACCGTCGCCACCCGCCAGCCGCCGGGACCGTATCCGCAGGCGCCACAGGAGCGGGAGGGCAAGAAGCAGCAGGACGAGCAGGGCGCCGAGGCCAATGGCCAGGGCGGGCCAGGGGGACGACCCGTCGTCCGACGGGCGGTCGCCGGGCCGTGCGGGCATCGCCGCACACGCCGTACCGGAGCCCTGCCGCTGCTCGCCGGGGGCGCAGCTCGGGGCCGTCGACGGGGTGTCCGGCTCGGCGGCGGGCGGTGCCGGTGCCGGCTCGGCGTCACCCGGATCGACGGGGACAGATCCCTGACCGGGAAGGGTGTAGTCCGGGGTGTTGCCGCGGCTCGGGGTCGGCTCGAAGCGGGTCCAGCCGATGCCTTCGAAATACAGCTCGGGCCAGGCGTGCGCGTCCTTGAGGCTGACGGAGGTCGTGCCGTCGGACTGCGGGGTGCCCGGGGTGAAGCCGACCGCGACCCGGGCCGGGATGCGCAGCGTGCGGGCCATCGCCGCCATCGAGAAGGAGAAGTGGACGCAAAAGCCCTCCTTCTGCTCGAGGAAGCGTGCGATGGCCTCGCTGCCGCTGCCCGCGCTGACCTGCGTGTTGTAGGTGAATCCGCCGTTGAGTGCGAAGTAGTCCTGGAGCTTGACGGCCTTGTCGTACGGGGTCCGGGCGCCGCGGGTGACCTTGCGCGCGGTGGTCCGCACCTCCCCGGGCAGCGATTCCGGGACCTTGGTGTACTCACGCACCAGCCGCGGGGGCGGCGGCGGGGCGGCGGCCAGCTGCTTCGCGGTCGGCCGTACCTGCAGGCTCTCGACCTGGTACTGCACGCCGCGGGTGGTCTGCCCGCGGTCGCCGACGAGGGTGCGGCCCCTGGGCTCGAAGCGCCATCGCCCGCTGATGTCCACCTTGGACGCCGGGTAGGGGAGTGGCAGCCAGTTCTGGGCGTACCAGTCGGCTGTCGAGACGGATGTGTTGACGCTGGTGGTGGCCACCTTGCCGGAGAGACCGGGCGCGCCGGGCAGCCGGTCGGGGACATCCGTGACGGTGCGCTCGGACGGCTTCCAGGCCGTGCCGTCGAACTGGTCCAGGGCCACTATCCGCAGATACATGTCGCGGGTGTCGGACGCGGTCGTGCGGTAGTTGAGAACTTCCTTGTCCGCCGGCTGGTTGAGGCTGTTCTGCAGGGAGACCAGCGGGTTCACCGCGGAGATCGTGCCGCCACCGCCCCCGGGGCCGGTGCCGCCGCCCCTCGCGCCGATCAGGCCGCCGCCCAGCGAGGGCAGCGCGGCGGGCACCACCAGCGCGATCCCGAGGGCCAGCGCGCCGATCCGGCGGCCCGTACGGACCGGGGCCGGCACGGCGCCGTCCGCTCCGGAGCCGGACCCGCCCGGCCGGCCCGTGCCCGTACCGCCGAACACCCGGCCCCACTGGGAGAGCCGGTCGCGGCCCTCGGCCAGCAGGAGCAGCAGATAGCCGGCCGCCGCCACCAGGAACCACAGCCAGCCCGCGCCGCCCTGGGACAGCCCGGCCGCCACCGAATACAGCGCGAGCAGCGGCAGCCCGGCAGGCGCGGCGCTGCGGTACGTGACCGCCAGAGCGTCCACCACCAGGCCGATCACCAGCACACCCGACACCAGCAGCAGCCGGATACCGGGCGTGACCGGGGCCGGGATGGCATACCGGCCGACGTCCTTGACGCCGGCGTGCACAAGCTGCCCGAACTCCGCGATCGCGTCCGGGCCCGGCAGCAGGCCGAGAATCGCCTGGTCATGGGCGAAGAACACGGTCAGCAGCAGCACGGCGACCAGCGCCTGCGTGCCGATGGTCAGCGGTCTGGCCAGCGGCACCCGCCGGGTCAGCGCGCCCGCGCCGGTCACCACGCCCAGCAGGATCGCGGCCTGCACCATCCAGACGAACGGATCCACCAGCGGCAGCAGGGCGCAGGCCGCGCACAGGGTCGCCACCGCCGCACACAGCGCCAACCGCGCCCGGCCGCTCATGCTCCGCCTCCGGCCGCCGCGGCGCCGCGCTGCGCGGCCCGGTCCGGGCTCCCGCCGGCGTGGTCGGCGGCGCACCGCCACAGCGCGGCGAGCGCGCTGCCCGGGGCCACCGGCAGGGCCGTCCAGCCCGCCTCGTGCAGCATCCGCACCCGCTCGTCCACCGGCGCCTGGCCCGACGCGAACCTGTTCCCGCCGGGCCCCGGCACCCAGGCGTCACCGTCCAGCACGAACGCGACCGCCGCGCCGCAGCGCTGCCGTATCCGCCCGGCGGCCGCCGCCTGCTCCTCGTCAAGATCGCCGAAGAAGGCGATCAGCAGTCCTTCGTTGCCGCCGCGCAGCGCGTCGTACGCGGCCGAGAGCCCGTCCTCCTCGGAGTGCTCCAGCACCGCGAGGGTGTCCAGCAGGAGCCCCGCGGCGTCGGCGGACCCGGTGCCGCCGGTGCCGTCCGGGCCGGTCACCGAACATCCGGTGTCGGTCAGCAGCCGCACCGAGAACCCCCGCTCCAGCAGATGCAGGCCCACCGATGCGGCGGCCTCGACGGCCCACTCGAAGGCCGAGTCGGGCCCGGCACCCTCGTGAGCCACCGAACGGGTGTCGAGCAGCACCGAGCAGCGCGCTTTCTGCGGCTGTTCCTCCCGCCGCACCATCAGCTCGCCGTAGCGCGCGGTGGAGCGCCAGTGGACCCGGCGCAGGTCGTCGCCGTGGCGGTAGCCGCGCGGGATGACATCGTCGTCACCGGCCAGTGCGAGCGCGCGCTGCCGCCCGTCGCCGTATCCGGGGGTCTCGCCCGGCAGTTGGACCGGCGGCAGCGGTTCGGTGCGCGGCACCACCGTCAGGGTGTCGGAAGCACTGAAGGAACGGGTCAGCTCGCACATCCCGAACGGATCGGACAGGCGCAGCTGCAGCGGTCCCAGCGGATAGCGTCCGCGCAGGTCGGAGCGGACGCGGTAGGACACCTCCCGGCGGCCGCCGGCCTCCACCCGGTCCAGGACGAAGCGCGGCCGCGGCCCGAGGACGTAGGGCACCCGGTCCTGCAGCATCAGCACCCCGGTGGGCAGCCGGGAGATGTTCTCCACCCGCAGCCGCACCCGGGACTCGGCGCCCGCCGACACCCGGGCGGGGGAGAGCGTACGGCTGCCCGCGACGCGGTAGCGGGTGCGGTGCAGGACGAGGACACACACCAGCGGCAGCGCCGCCAGCAGCAGCCCGACCCGCAGCAGATCCGCCTGCCCGAGCAGGAACGAGCACACCGCGGCGGCCACCCCGGCCGCCAGGAACGATCTGCCCCGCGTCGTCAGCCCCCCGAGCGCCGCCCGCAGCCCGCCCCGCTCCGGCGACCCGCCGTGCCCCGCCCCCGAGCTCCCCCCGTCGGACATCACAACCCCCGTGCCCCGGGCGGCTGCTGGCCGCGGCCCGGCCACCACTGCGGCGCGGACGGGTCGGGAACCGGGATGCGGTGCAGTATCTCCAGCACGATCTGCTCGGCCGTACGACGGTTCAACTGGGCCTGCGCGGTGGGCAGCAGCCGGTGCGCAAGCACCGCCACCGCCAGCGACTGCACATCGTCCGGCAGCGCGTACTCCCGCCCCGCCAGCGCCGCCGCGGCCTTCGCGGCCCGCACCAGATGGAGCGTGGCCCGCGGCGAGGCACCCAGGCGCAGGTCGGCGTGGCTGCGGGTGGCCGCCACCAGGTCCACCGCGTATCTGCGGACCGATTCGGCGACATGGACCGTGCGCACCACATCGATCAGCTTCACGATCTCGTGGGCGTGCGCGACCGGCTGGAGGTCGTCCAGCGGAGAGGCGCCGCCGTGCACATCCAGCATCTGCAGCTCGGCCGCCGGGCTCGGATAACCGATCGACACCCGCGCCATGAAGCGGTCCCGCTGCGCCTCGGGGAGCGGGTAGGTGCCCTCCATCTCCACCGGGTTCTGGGTCGCGACCACCATGAAGGGGCTGGGCAGCTCATGGGTCTGCCCGTCCATCGTGACCTGGCGCTCCTCCATGGACTCCAGCAGCGCCGACTGGGTCTTGGGGGAGGCGCGGTTGATCTCGTCGCCGATCACGATCTGTGCGAAGACCGCGCCGGGCTTGAACTCGAAGTCCCGGCGCTGCTGGTCGAAGATGCTGACGCCGGTGATGTCCGAGGGCAGCAGATCCGGGGTGAACTGGATACGCCGTACCGAACAGTCGATGGAGCGGGCCAGCGCCTTGGCGAGCATCGTCTTGCCCACGCCCGGCACATCCTCGATCAGCAGATGCCCCTCGGCCAGCAGCACGGTCAGCGCGAGCCGTACGACCTCCGGCTTGCCCTCGATCACGCCCTCCACCGACCGGTGCACCCGCTCCACCGTGGTGGTCAGTTCCCCAAGGCCCGCTCGTTCGTCGTACGTCGTCACGCGGCCCTCCCCGGCCCTTCCCCAAGCACTGTTCACCCACGCATTCTTGCTGTCCGCGCGGCTTCGCGTCATGGCCTGTGGATAACTCGGGGGCGATATGCCCGGACCGTCCGGGATCAGGGCTGGGGATCGATCTCCCGCAGCAGGCCGGTTGTCACATCGAACACAAACCCGCGGACGTCGTCCGTGTGCGGCAGGAAGGGCGAGGTGCGCACCCGCTGCATGGACTGGCGGACGTCCTCGTCGAGGTCCTTGAACGCCTCGACCGCCCAGGTGGGCCGCTGTCCGACCTCGGCCGCCAGTTCGTGGCGGAAGTCCTCGGTCAGGTTCAGCAGACCGCACCCCGTGTGGTGGATGAGGACGACCGAGCGGGTGCCGAGTGCGCGCTGGCTGATCGTCAGGGAGCGGATGATGTCGTCGGTCACCACACCGCCCGCGTTGCGGATGGTGTGGCAGTCGCCAAGTTCCAGGCCGAGCGCCGCGTGCAGGTCGATCCGGGCGTCCATACAGGAGACGACGGCGACCTTGAGGACGGGCCGGGCGTCCATGCCGGGGTCGGAGAACGCGGTGGCATAGCGCTGGTTCGCCTCGACGAGACGGTCGGTCACGGTGCCACCGGTGCGGACGGCACCGTCGGCGGACGGGGGCAGCGGCTGCGACGCAGGTATGGGCATGTCATTACCGTAATCGTCAACGCCGGATCCGGCCGTGTGTGAGGCCGGGCATACGGGTCGACATCACCCTTTGTGAGGTACCCCACAGCACTCCTCACCCCGCCACCATTCGGGTGAGAGGCCCGTGCGAAAGCCGTCGCAGGACGCGCGGAACCGGTTGATTGACCGGGACAGCCGGTGGACTAAAGTGGCGCGAAGTGGGAGGCGAGACGCTCTCCTTGGATCCCGAATTCCTCGTGTGCAACGCGTCGCACGTACGGCTCGGCCTCCTCCCGCTCCACCGGTCTTCCGACGCCACTTCCCCGTCGCCGGAGGTCCACTTCCCCTTCAGAGCGGGCGGGGACCAAGCGGTACGTACGGCATCCCCCAGCCAACGGCCGGGACCCTACCTGCCGCCCACCCCATCGGAAGAGGCATGAGCAGTAACACTCGGCACGTACCCGTCATGCTCCAGCGCTGCCTGGACATGCTCGCCCCTGCGCTCGCCGAGCCCGGCGCGGTCGTCGTCGACTGCACCCTCGGCCTCGGCGGGCACAGCGAGGCACTGCTTGCCTCCTTCCCCGAGGCCCGGCTCATCGCCCTGGACCGCGACCCGGCGGCCCTCAGGCTCGCGGGGGAGCGGCTGGCCCCGTACGGCGACCGCGCCACCCTGGTGCACGCCGTCTACGACGAGCTCCCCGACGTCCTCGACCGGCTCGGCGTGCCGCGCGTCCAGGGCGTGCTCTTCGACCTCGGCGTCTCCTCGATGCAGCTGGACGAGGCCGGGCGCGGCTTCGCGTACGCCCAGGACGCCCCGCTGGACATGCGGATGGACCAGACGACCGGGATCAGCGCCGCGGAGGTCCTCAACACCTACGCGCCCGGTGAACTGGTGCGGATCCTGCGCGCCTATGGGGAGGAGAAGCAGGCCAAGCGGATCGTCTCGGCGATCGTCCGCGAGCGTGCCAAGGAGCCCTTCACCAACAGTGCGCGGCTGGTCGAGCTGATCCGTGACGCGCTGCCGCAGGCCGCCAAGCGGACCGGCGGCAACCCCGCCAAGCGCACCTTCCAGGCGCTGCGCATCGAGGTCAACGGTGAGCTGGCGAGCGTGGAGCGCGCCGTTCCGGCCGCGGTCAAGGCGCTCGCGGTCGGCGGCCGGATCGCCGTGCTCTCGTACCACTCGCTGGAGGACCGCCTGGTCAAGCAGGTCTTTGCGGCCGGTGCGGCCATCACTGCGCCGCCCGGTCTGCCGGTTGTCCCCGAGCGCTTCCAGCCCCGTCTGAAGCTGCTGACCCGCGGCGCCGAACTCCCCACGGAGGCGGAGATCGCCGAGAACCGCCGCGCGGCCCCCGCCCGGCTGCGCGGCGCCGAGCGCATCCGCGAGCACCTCGAGGACACCCCATGAAGCCCCGGGGGCGGCCGGGCGGGAGAACGGGGCGCCTGGCCGCGCTCTTCCCCGCCGGCACCGGCACCGCCGCGCGCACGCCCTTCGTCCTCCTGATCGTCGTGCTGCTCGGCTCCGGGCTGATCACCCTGCTGCTCCTCAACTCCGCGCTGAACCAAGGGTCGTTCGAGCTCAGCAAGCTGGAGAAGAAGACCGACGACCTGACGGACGAGCAGCAGGCGCTGCAGCAGGAGGTGGACGCCTACTCCGCGCCGGCCGCGCTGGTGAAGCGGGCCCGGAAACTGGGCATGGTGCCCGGCGGCAACCCGGTGTTCCTGATGCCGGACGGTACGGTCCGCGGCAGGCCGGGCGTGGCGACGGGCGGGCAGGGGCAGGCGGCGCTGAGCGCGTCCGCCGGGCCCCGGCCGGCGGGGCCGGCCGCCCCGGTGGCGCCGTCGCTCGCCCTCAAGCCGTCCGTTGCTCCGGCGCCGCCTGCCAAACCGTCGCTCCCGTCCCCGTCCCGTAAGGCTGCCAAGGCGCCGGGCCCGTCGGCCGCGCCGGCCGCCTCCGCCACCCCGCACCGCCCCGCCCCGACGACCCCCGGCAGGTGAACGGCGGCATGACCGAGCCCAGGGACCCCCGCCGCCTACCGCGCCCCGCCCGGCCGGGCCCGTCGGCGGGCCGCCCCGCACGCCCCCCGCGCCCCGCCCGCGGCGGCCCGCAGCGCCCGGCCGCCCGCAGGCCCCCCGCCGCCAAACGGACCGGGCCCGCCCCCGAACGGCCCGCCCCCAAAACCCCCGCCCCCCTCCGCCTCGGCAGCCCGCGCCCCCGGCTGCGCCTGGTCTCGCTGGGCCTGACGCTGGTGCTCCTGGTCTTCGTCGTACGGCTCTTCCAGGTGCAGGCCGTGGACGCCGGGGCGTTCGCCGCCAAGGCGAACGAGAACCGCTATGTCCCGGTCAAGCTCGCCGCCGAGCGCGGTGCGATCACCGACCGGGACGGCGTGGCGCTGGCGAGCACCGTGGACGCGTACGACATCACCGCCGACCCGAGCCTGCTGGCGCCCGACAGGACCGGGATCGACGACGCCCCGCAGCGCGCCGCCGAGCTGCTCGCGCCGGTCCTCCACGAGGACCGCGGCACCCTCGCCGAGAAACTCGCGAAGCAAAAGACCCGCTACGTCCTGCTCTCCCGGCAGCAGACCCCGCAGGTCTGGAAGCGGATCAAGGACCTTCGTAAGACCCTCGACGTCCGGGCGGCCGCCGCGCCCAGGAAGGCACCGCGCCCCAACGTCCTGGTCGGGATCTTCGCCGACAAGCACAGCAAGCGGATCTACCCGAACAGGGACCTGGCCTCCGGCGTCCTCGGCTTCGTCAACGGCGAGGGCAAGGGCCGCGGCGGCATAGAGGCCCAGCTGGACACGGCGCTCACGGGCAAGGAGGGCAAGCTCGTCTACGCCCAGTCCGGTGGCCGCCGGGTGCCCACCGGCGACACCCAGGAACACCCCGCCGTCCCCGGCAGCGACGTCCGGCTCACCCTCAACCGGGACATCCAGTGGGCCGCCCAGCAGGCCATCGGCAAGCAGGTCGCCAAGTCCCGGGCCGACCGCGGCTATGTCGTCGTCCAGGACACCCGCACCGGCGAGATCCTGGCGCTGGCCAACTCGCCCGGCTTCGACCCCAACGACGTCTCCCGGGCCGCCCCGGAGTCGCTGGGCAATGCCGCGCTCACCGACGCGTACGAGCCGGGGTCCACCAGCAAGCTGATGTCGATGGCCGCCATCCTGGAGGAGGGCGCCGCCACTCCGTCCACCAGGGTCACCGTGCCCAACCGGCTGCACCGCGGCGACCGGCTGTTCGCGGACGACGTCGACCACCGCACCTGGTATCTGACCCTCAACGGCGTGCTCGCCAAGTCCAGCAACATCGGCACGATCCTGGCGGCCGGCCAGCTGGGCAGGACGCAGCCCCAGGCCAATCAGGTGCTCTACTCCTACCTGCGCAAATTCGGCATCGGGAAGCCGACCGGACTTGCCTTCCCGGGGGAGACCGCCGGCATCCTGGCCGAGCCGCAGGACTGGAACACCTCGCAGCAGTACACGATCCCGTTCGGCCAGGGACTGTCCCTCAACGCCGTCCAGGCCGCCTCCGTCTACTCCACGATCGCCAACGGCGGCGAGCGCATCGCCCCCTCCCTGGTCCGCGGCACCACCGGGCCCGACGGCCGCTACAAGCCCGCCCCCAGGCCCGAGCGCACCCGCGTGGTCGGCAAGAAGACCGCCGCCACGCTGGCCGCCATGCTCGAATCGGTGGTCGACGACAAGGAGGGCACCGGCCCCAAGGCGAAGATCGACGGATACCGGGTCGGCGGCAAGACCGGCACGTCCAACCGGGTGGACCCCAAAACCGGCCGCTACCACGGGTACACCGCCTCCTTCGCCGGCTTCGCGCCCGCCGACAAGCCCCGCATCACGGTCTACTGCGCCATCCAGAACCCCACCACGGGCAGCTACTTCGGCGGCCAGATCTGCGGCCCGATCTACCAGCAGGTCATGGCGTTCGCGCTGAAAACCCTCCAGGTTCCGCCGACCGGCACCAAGCCCCCGCACCTGCCGGTCACCTTCAAGCCAGGCGAATGAAATCGAGGCAATACCGCCGTGACGACCATCACTGCCAACGGCACCCCTGACCCCGCGGACGGCTCCTGCGCGCGGCCCTCACTTCGCCCCGGAGCCGCTCAGCCCGGTACGCTCACCGCCGTGTCACAAGCTGATCAGTCCCCGAAACCCCCGCACGCGGAGGAGGGCGGCCCCGGCAGATATCCGGGTGCGCCCCGCCCCGAGCAGGTCCGCCCCACCCCTCTGGCGGAACTCGCCGAACAGCTGGCCATCCCAGCTCCGGCCGGTGCCTCCGATGTCCAGGTCACCGGCATCACCCATGACTCCCGGGCGGTCCGCCCCGGTGATGTCTATGCCGCGCTGCCCGGTGCCCGCCTGCACGGCGCCGACTTCGTCGCGCAGGCCGCCGACCTCGGCGCCGCCGCGATCCTGACCGACCCGGCGGGCGCCGCCCGTGCCCTGGAGACCGGCCTGCCGGTCCTGGCCGTCGAGAACCCGCGCTCCCGGATGGGTGCCCTGGCCGTCTCGATCTACGGCACGCCGGGCGAGGATCTCCTCCAGATCGGCATCACCGGCACGTCGGGGAAGACCACCACCGCGTACCTCATCGAGGGCGGGCTGCGGGCCGCGGCCGCGAAGAAGGCCGACGGAGGGCTCACGGGCCTGATCGGCACCGTCGAGACCCGGATCGGCGACGAGCGCCTCAAGTCCGAGCGCACCACCCCCGAGGCCACCGACCTGCAGGCGCTGTTCGCGGTGATGCGCGAGCGCGGCGTCAAGGCGGTCGCCATGGAGGTCTCCAGCCACGCGCTGGTCCTGGGACGGGTCGACGGCTGCGTCTTCGACGTCGCGATCTTCAACAACCTCAGCCCGGAGCACATGGAGTTCCACTCCGGCATGGAGGACTACTTCCAGGCCAAGGCCCGGCTGTTCACCAAGGCCCGCAGCCGCGCCGGCGTCGTCAACCTCGACGACGAGTACGGCAAGCGGCTGGCCGACGGCGAGTCCGAGGTCCCGGTGATCACCTTCTCGGCGGAGGGCCACCCGGACGCGGACTGGCGCGCCTCCGACGTCGAGGTCGGCACCCTCGGCTCGACGTTCACCGTGCACGGCCCCCAGGGCCGGACGCTGCGCGCCGCCTCCCCGATCCCCGGCCCGTTCAACGTCGCCAACGCGCTCGCCGCGATCACCTCGCTCATCGCCGCCGGGATCGACCCGCAGACCGCCGCCGACGGCGTCGCCGCGGTCCCCGGCGTCCCCGGCCGCCTCGAGCGCGTCGACGCCGGCCAGCCCTACCTGGCGGTCGTCGACTACGCCCACAAGACGGACGCCGTCGAATCGGTTCTGCGCGCGCTGCGCAAGGTCACCGACGGCAAGCTGCACGCCGTCCTCGGCTGCGGCGGCGACCGCGACCCGCTCAAGCGCGTACCGATGGGCTCCGCGGTCGCCCGCCTCGCCGACACGGCCATCCTGACCTCCGACAACCCCCGCACCGAGGACCCGCTCGCGATCCTCGCCACCATGCTCCAGGGCGCCGCCGAGGTGCCGATCCACGAGCGCGGCACGGTGCTGGTCGAAGAGGAGCGGGCCGCCGCCATCGCCGCCGCGGTCGCCCGCGCCGAGCCCGGCGACACCGTCATCGTCGCGGGCAAGGGCCATGAGCAGGGCCAGGACATCGCCGGAGTGGTACGCCCCTTCGACGACCGTCACGTGCTCCGCGAGGCCATCGAGGAATCGCTGAAGACACAGCAGTCACAGCAGCCGAACCACCAGGGATGACACACCGCCATGCGCGCACAACCCTTCTACTGGCACCCTCTGCCTCCGGCCGGGGGTGACCTGTGATCTCCCTGTCTCTCGCCGAGATCGCGAGCATCGTCGGCGGACAGATGCACGACATACCGGACGCCGGCCGTACGGTCACCGGTCCCGTCGTCATGGATTCCCGCCAGGTACGTCCCGGCGGGCTGTTCGTCGCGTTCGCCGGTGAACGCGTCGACGGCCACGACTTCGCCGCCGGCGCCTTCGAGGCGGGCGCGGTGGCCGTACTGGCCGCCCGGCCCGTCGGCGTCCCGGCGATCGTCGTCGACGACGTGGTCGCCGCCCTCGGCGCGCTGGCCCGCGCCGTCGTCGAGCGGCTCGGTACCAAGGTCGTCGCCCTCACCGGATCGGCCGGCAAGACCAGCACCAAGGACCTGATCGCCCAGCTGCTCCAGCGGCACGGGCCGACAGTTTGGCCGGAAGGCAACCTCAACAACGAGATCGGGCTGCCGCTG
This sequence comes from Streptomyces sp. NPDC048483, assembly GCF_040651455.1. Classification (NCBI taxonomy): domain Bacteria; kingdom Bacillati; phylum Actinomycetota; class Actinomycetes; order Kitasatosporales; family Streptomycetaceae; genus Streptomyces; species Streptomyces sp. NPDC048483. The sequence continues at coordinate 3,580 of NZ_JBEZJZ010000152.1, read as the reverse complement.
ACCGCGCTGCGCGCCGACGCCGAAACCCGCCATCTCGTCCTGGAGATGGGCGCCCGCGGCGTCGGCCACATCCGCTACCTCACCGAGCTGACCCCGCCCGAGATCGGCGTGGTGCTCAACGTCGGCACTGCCCACATCGGCGAGTTCGGCGGCCGCGAGCAGATCGCCGTCGCCAAGGGGGAGCTCGTCGAGGCGCTCCCGGCGCACGGCATCGCGGTGCTCAACGCCGACGACCCGTACGTCAGTGCCATGGCGTCCCGTACGAAGGCCCGCACGGTGCTGTTCGGCGAGGCCGAAAATGCCGACATCCGTGCCGAGAATGTCCGGCTCACCGATCTCGGTCAGCCTGCTTTCACGCTTCGCACACCCTCCGGGTGCAGTGATGTGACCATGCGGCTGTACGGTGAGCACCACGTGTCGAACGCGCTCGCCGCGGCCGCCGTCGCCCATGAGTTGGGCATGCCCGTGGACGAGATCGCCACCGCGCTCTCCGAAGCCGGCACGCTCTCCCGTTGGCGGATGGAGGTCACCGAGCGCGCGGATGGCGTGACGGTCGTCAACGACGCCTACAACGCGAACCCCGAGTCCATGCGAGCGGCGCTGCGAGCGCTGGTCGCAATGGGCGCAGCCGCCAAGGCGAAGGGCGGTCGTACGTGGGCGGTGCTCGGTGAGATGGCCGAGCTCGGCGAGGACTCGCTCGCCGAACACGACGCGGTCGGACGCCTGGTCGTCCGGCTCAACGTCAGCAAGCTCGTGGCGGTCGGCGGCAGGGAAGCGGCCTGGCTCGACATGGGCGCCAAGAACGAGGGTTCGTGGGGTGAGGAGTCGGTGCACGTGTCCGACGCGCGGGCGGCGGTCGACCTGTTGCGCAGCGAGCTGCGACCGGGAGACGTCGTGCTGGTGAAGGCGTCCAGGTCGGTGGGACTGGAGCGGGTCGCCGCAGCATTGCTGGACGGCGAGAGCGTCATCGGCGCTGAGGGCGGAGCCGCGTCCCGATGAACTCGATGAAGCAGATCCTCTTCTCCGGAATGATCGGACTCTTCCTGACCCTGATCGGCACCCCGGTGCTGATCAAGCTGCTGGCCAAGAAGGGGTACGGGCAGTTCATCCGCGATGACGGCCCGCGCGACCACCACAGCAAGCGCGGTACGCCCACGATGGGCGGTATCGCCTTCATCCTGGCCACGATCATCGCGTACGCGCTGACCAAGGTCATCACGAGCAGCGACCCCACCTTCTCCGGTGTGCTGGTGCTGTTCCTGATGGCGGGCATGGGCCTGGTCGGCTTCCTCGACGACTACATCAAGATCGTCAAGCAGCGGTCGCTGGGCCTGCGGGCCAAGGCGAAGATGGCCGGCCAGCTGATCGTCGGTATCGCCTTCGCGGTGCTCTCGCTGCAGTTTGCGGACCTGCGCGGACAGACCCCGGCCTCGGACCGGCTGTCCTTCACCCAGGACTTCGGCTGGCAGGTCGGCCCGGTGATCTTTGTGATCTGGGCGCTGTTCATGATCCTGGCGATGTCCAACGGCGTGAACCTCACCGACGGCCTCGACGGCCTGGCCACCGGCGCCTCGGTGATGGTCTTCGGCGCGTACACCTTCATCGGCATCTGGCAGCACCAGGAGTCCTGCGCCAACCAGATCACCGCGGGACCGGGCTGTTACGAGGTCCGCGACCCGCTCGACCTGGCGGTGGTCGCCTCCGCGCTGATGGGCGCCTGCTTCGGCTTCCTGTGGTGGAACACCTCGCCCGCCAAGATCTTCATGGGCGACACCGGCTCGCTGGCCCTGGGCGGCGCCCTGGCCGGCCTGGCGATCTGCTCCCGTACGGAACTGCTGCTCGCCCTCCTCGGCGGCCTCTTCGTCCTGATCACCATGTCCGTGGTCATCCAGGTCGGCTCCTTCAAGCTGACGCGCAAGCGGGTCTTCCGGATGGCGCCACTTCAGCATCACTTCGAGCTGAAGGGGTGGTCCGAAGTCCTTGTCGTGGTCAGGTTCTGGATCATCCAGGGCATGTGCGTCATTGTCGGACTCGGCATCTTCTACGGCGGCTGGCAGGCAGCGAAGTGACCATGCAGGACCCGACCCCCGATTCCGAGGGGTTCGCCGGTATGCACATCACCGTGGCCGGCCTCGGCGTGAGCGGCGTTCCCGCCGCCCGCGCCCTGGCCGGCCTCGGCGCCCACGTCACCGTCGTCAACAGCAGCGACGGCGAGCGGGAGCGCACCCAGGCGGCCGAGTTGGAGCCGCTGGGGATCACCGTCCGCCTCGGCGACGGCGACACCCTCCCCGAGGGCACGGAACTGGTCGTCACCACCCCGGGGTGGAAGCCGAGCAGCCCGCTCTTCCTCGCGGCCGAGAAGGCCGGCATCGAGGTCTGGGGCGATGTCGAGCTCGCCTGGCGCCTGCGGGGCCCCGATTCCGCGCCCTGGCTGGCGGTCACCGGCACCAACGGCAAGACCACCACCGTGCGGATGCTGGCCTCCATCCTGGAGGCAGAGGGCCTGCGCACCGCCGCCGTCGGCAACATCGGCGTCCCGCTCGTCGATGTCGTGCTCGGCGAAGGGCAGGAGGACGGCGCCTCGTACGACGTCCTCGCCGTCGAGCTCTCCAGCTACCAGCTGCACTGGGCGCCCTCCGTACGCGCCCACTCCGCGGCCGTCCTCAACCTCGCCCCGGACCACCTCGACTGGCACGGCTCGATGGCGGCGTATGCGGCCGACAAGGGCCGGATCTACGAGGGCAACACCGTCGCCTGCGTCTACAACCTCGCGGACCCGGCGACCGAGGAGCTGGTGCGGGCGGCCGATGTCGAGGAGGGCTGCCGGGCCATCGGTTTCACCCTCGGCACCCCCGGGCCCTCCCAGGTGGGGGTGGTCGAGGGCATCCTCGTCGACCGCGCCTTCGTCGCGAACCCACAGACGGCCCAGGAGCTCGCGGAGATCTCGGACCTGGCGTCCCCCGCGCCGCACAACATCGCCAACGCCCTCGCCGCGGCGGCCCTGGCCCGCGCCTTCGGGGTGCGGCCGGCCTCCGTACGCGACGGACTGCGGGCCTTCCACCCGGAGCCGCACCGCATCCAGCACATCGCGGACATCGGCGGCATCACCTACATCGACGACTCCAAGGCCACCAACACCCACGCCGCCGAGGCGTCGCTGGCGGCGTACGAGCGCATCGTGTGGATCGCCGGCGGGCTCGCCAAGGGCGCGACCTTCGACGAGCTGGTGCAGAAGTCCGCCAAGCGGCTGCGCGGGGTGGTCCTGATCGGCGCCGACCGGGCGCTGATTCGCGAGGCCCTGGCGCGACACGCTCCGGATGTCCCGGTCGTCGACCTCGAGCGGACCGACACTGGGGCGATGTCCGAGGCCGTACGGGAAGCCGCCCGGCTGGGCAGGCCCGGCGACACCGTTCTGCTGGCCCCGGCCTGCGCCTCGATGGACATGTTCGTCAATTACACCAAGCGGGGCGCCGCCTTCGCCGACGCAGTTCGTGAGCTGACCGCCGCGTCATGGCGGCCCGTACCCTAAACCGACTCAGGTGGTCAGGTAGAGAATACCGAGGCGTTCGGGTGAACTATG
>NZ_JBEZJZ010000151.1:0-15674 GCF_040651455.1 Streptomyces sp. NPDC048483 | reverse complement strand
CGGCATCGCCACACGCTTCGACAAGACGCCCGAGAGCTACCTCGCCGGCCTCGAACTCCGCGCCTCGATGATCTGGCTCGGAGATCTCCTGCAAGAAGCCGATTGATCACGACATCACACAGGCCCTAGTGCCGCATCAGGCAACGTTCGCTCTGACGACGACCTCGCGTGGCCGTTCGTCGGTGGCGTGCTTGTTCCGCCAGATGATGTAGCGACGGATCATGCTGCCCTGCTCTTTGTGGCCGGCATGGTCGGTCCCGTCGAGGGCGAAGTAGCGCAGGGCGGTGAACTGGGCTTCGATGCGGTTCAGCCAGGAGCTGTTGGTCGGCGTGTAGGCGAGCTCGACGTTGTTGGCCGCGGCCCAGTCACCGACCCGGGCGTCCTTCTTCGTGCTCAGGTGCGGGGAGAAGTTGTCGAGCACGATCGCGATACGGACCTCCGGCGGGTAGAGGCTGCGGAGGTAGCGGCAGAACGGCAGGAACCTCGTGCGGTTCTTCTTCGGCTTGATGTGGCCGTAGAGCTTGTCCCGGGCCAGGTCGTAGGCGGCGAACAGGTGCCTGACGCCGTGCGGGCGGGTGTAGGTCGCCCGGCGGCGGGGCCTGAGCTCGCGGTCGGGATCCTTGTGCTTCCCGCCGCGCTCGGCCCACTGCCGTCCCGGGTGGGGCTGGAGATTCAAGGGCCCGAACTCGTCCAGCCAGAAGACGACTTCGGGTTCGCATTCCTCGGTTATGACCTCGCCGTCGGCGATCGCGTAGAGGTGCTCGACGCGGGCCTTCTTGGCGGCGTAGTCAGGATCTCGGGAGGTCTTCCAGGTCTTCATGCGTGGGAATGAAACGCCCTCCTCGCGGAGCAGGACCCGAAGGCCCTCGTGGCTGATGTCGTCGACCACACCCTCGGCGACCAGGAAGTCGGCCAGCTTGGCCAGGCTCCAGGTCGAGAACGGCAGGCGGTGTTCGGCCTGCCTGGACTTCGCGATCTTCTTGATCTCCCGCCGCTCGGGCAGGGTGAACGTTCTCGGCCGACCACCCTTGTACTTCGGATAGAGCGAATCGAAGCCGTCGGCGTTGAAGTTGTGGATCACGTCCCGGACCGGTCGGAGCTGGTGAATGTCACCTCGGCGATCTTCGCCACGGGCATGCCCTGCCCGGACAGCAGCACCATCTGGGCTCGCCGCCAGGTCACCACTGACCCGGTGCCTCTGCGGATGATCCGCAGCAGGCGCCGCCCCTCGTCGTCATCGATCTCACGGACGCGTACTCGTTCTGCCACCCGGACAGCCTGGCGACACTGCGGCGCGTGCACCACCGTCCGAACGTCACGTCACGTTGCAACGATCAAACGCAGCTGACGAGGCGCCAGGAGACGCCCTGGAAGAGATCACGACTTGGGGAGTTCGTCGCGCTGGATGATCATCTGCATCCACCCCTCTAGGGTGGCGACGAACTCTTCAAGGTCGGAAGTGGTGAACGAGGCTCGCACATGGTCCCAGTCGGGGTCGAGAACGACGACGCGGAAGCCGTAGCCGTCGTACCAGCCGGCGTCTATGTTGATCTCCCGATCCCACAGGCCGCCCTTCTCCGCCACCTCCTGCTCGGTCAGCCACGGCGGTCGTGCGGTACACGCCCAATACAGGTCCTCGGAGTCGTTGACCTCGACTCTTCCATCCGGCAGACGTCGGGCCGCCAGGGTGTTGTAGATGACGTTCCAACCGGCTGGGACGCGCAGCGGGAGTAGACCTCCTTCCTCGGAAACAGCCGCGGACAGCGGGGAATTGGGCGGAAGCTGGAAGGTCAGGTCCATGTGCCGACAGCCTAGCCAGGGGTGTGTCCCCACGCGCAGGTGGAGGCTCCACTCGGGACCCCCAGCCCGCGCCGATGCCTGCGTCAGTCTGTGCCGGGCGCGCCCGCTGGCGACAGGACGGGGTGAACGTTGCCTGATGCGGCACTAGATAGCGCGACGACGCCGCCAACCAGCGCTGTTCTGGGGCGAGTTGAACCCGTTCAGCGCCAATGGCGGCGCCAACGCCGGGCGGTTCTCGCCGCCCCCGCCGGCCCGTAATCCGCGCGTCTTGGCGAGGCCGACGTGGTCCGCATGGGAGCGCGGCTTGGTGAGCGTCACCAACTGGCCCAGAACACACCCTGAACTGGGGCTTTGTGTCTTTCGGTACGGTCAGGGCCTTTCTCGCTCACTCAGCGGGAAGTCCCTGAAAAATCCCTGGGAGCCCCACGGTTCGGAGCGGTCCGTCCAGCACTTCCGCGCCTTTCACCAGTCCCACAGGACGATGAGCTCCATGTATCGGCTACCCCGGGTGGGAAGGGTCGCCGTCGGTACGGACAACCCCTCTCATCTGCGAGAACTGATCGCTTCCCTGCGGTACGAGGCCAACGCTGGCACGCTGCTCACGTACCGGCGGCTCCACCGCGAGCGGACAGCCCATCAGCCCCTCTGAAGGTGCTCCGCGATCTGTGCCGCCATCCTGCGTGCCGGTTCAAGACGGGGATCTTCAGGGTGGGCATCCGGGGCGAGGATCTTCGCGCAGACAAACAGGGTCATCAGCTTGCCGTCCCGGCTCTCCAGGTCGTGCGGCGTTCAGTTCATGGCGGACCCGCTCGGCAGATCCGGGACAGCGAGGGAGTTACCCCACAGTGACGCGGCATCCAGGCCGCGGGGGGCCATCCCCCGGTCCTCCCGGTCGAACAGGCAGAACTCCGGGCGGGTCATGTTCGCCCAGTTCAGGTCAGCGTGCGCCGGCCGCCATTCGTTCACTGTCATGTCGACACCGTCGGGGAGGAACCGATGGATCGCCTCGGCAACACCGTGCTGGGTGATCGTGACGGTGTCCGGTGTGGCGACGCGCGTGGTGCGCTGGGCCCCCAGGGCATCCAGCGACGCGTTCAAGCGCCCCGAGATGATCGTCACCGACACCGCCTCGTACTCCGACATCGTCTTCGGCCTGCTCACCTTGGCCGGGTTCGCGTACGCGCCGCAGCTCGCGGACCTGCCGGACCAGAAGATATGGCGCATCGACCGGGCCGCCGACTACGGCGCTGTCCAGGACGCGGCCCGCGGCCGGGTCGACCTCGCGCGGGTCGAGCGGCACTGGGAGGACATCCTGCGGATCATCGGGTCCCTCCACACCGGGACCGTGCGTGCGTACGACGTCATCCGCATGCTGTCGCGGGACGGACGCCCCACCCCGCTCGGCGACGCGATCGCCCACTACGGGCGGATCGCCAAGACACTGCACATCCTGCGCCTGGCCGACGAGCCCGGCTACCGGCGGCAGATCAAGGTGCAGGCCAACCTCCAGGAGGGCCGCCACGCGCTCGCCCGGAAGATCTTCCACGGCAAGGCCGGGCAGCTCTACCACCGCTACCAGGACGGTATGGAGGACCAGATCGGCGCCCTGGGCCTGGTCCTCAACGCGCTCGTGCTGTTCAACACGCGGTACATGGACGCCGCGGGTGAACCAGCTGCGCGCGGACGGCTTCGACGTCCGCGACGAGGACGTGGCCCGCCTCTCCCCGTTCATACGGCACCACGTCAACATGCTCGGCCGGTACTCGTTCCAGCTCCCCGAACTGCCGGGCGGCCTGCGCCCGCTGCGCGACCCGGACACGGCCGAAGAGGTGTGACCCCGGTGCGGTGACCGTCACCGCCGCTGTCCCGGCGGTGACGTTTGCACTGGTCACCGGCTCGTAGGGTGCGGGAGCCGTAACACCGGCGGAGGGCGTGGCGGCTATGCGTGGCGGCGGGTGCGGTAGGCAGCCGGTGAGCGCTCCGGGCTGCTGCTGGGCCGGGACTGGGGTGCGGGCGGCCGCCACACCGGGTGGGTGCGGCGGCCGTGGGTGGGATCGGCCCGTGGTTCGAGTCAGTCAGCAGAGCGGCGGATCAGCACGGCGTCACCGCACTCTCTGGCACTCCGAACCACTCCTCCAGCGCCTCCGCCAGCCCGGCCGTCGACGTCGGCGCCTGCGCCCCCGCGTCGGCCGCCCAGGCCGTGAAGCCGTCCGGACGGACGAGGACCGCCGCCAGTTCCGGGCGGGAGGGGCAGCCGGCCGTCAGGGTGTCGACGCGGCCGGCGTACCCCGCGGCGAGGGCCCGGAGCTCCGGGTCGTCGGTGAGGTCGAGCAGGAGCGCCCGGCCGCCGTGGAGGTGGTCCGCGAGGCGGCCGCCGTCGGTGAGTTCGAGGTCCGGGGTGCTGCGGCCGGTCAGCGGGTGCTCGCCCGGCAGCTCGTACCGCACCCCGGCACCGTTGAGCCGCGCGGTGAGGTACGTGGTGCCCACGACCGTCCCCGCCAGGTCGCTGACGATCTCGCGCAGGGCCCGGGACTGCGGGTCCGGGCGCATGGCCGCGACCTGGGACCGGGTCCAGTCCAGGACCCACGCGCCGACCGGGTGCCGCTCGGAGGTGTACGTGTCCAGCAGCCCTTCCGGCGCCCGGCCGCCGATCACCGCGGCGAGCTTCCAGCCGAGGTTCATCGCGTCCCCGATTCCCAGGCTCAGCCCCTGGCTCCCGAACGCGGAGTGCACGTGCGCCGCGTCGCCCGCCAGCAGCACCCGGCCCTTGCGGTACTCGGTGACCTGGCGGGCGTGGTCGGTGAAGCGGGTCGCGGTCCGCACCCTGGTGATCGTGACGTCCACGCCGGATACGCGGCGCAGCCGCGCCTGGAGGTCCTCGCTGGTGACCGGCGCGTCCCGGTCGGCCGGCGGGCCGTCGAACTCCACGGTGACGACGCGGCCCGGCATCGGCCCGTAGGCGTACACCCCGGTGTCCGTGGCGGTCCAGCCGACCTTCAGGTCCTCGGCGCCGGTCAGCTCCACGACCGCCTGGTGACAGGTGATCTCCGGGTCCGTACCGGGAAATTCGAACCCCGCGAGCTTGCGGACCGCGCTGCGGCCGCCGTCGCAGCCCACGAGCCAGCCGGCGCGTATGGCCCCGTGGCTGGTCCGCACGGTGACGGCCTCCTCGTCCGCGTCGAAGCCGGTCAGCTCCACTCCCCGGCGCACGTCGACGCCGAGCTCGTCCGCCCGCCCGCCGAGCAGCCGCTCGATGTCCTGCTGCGCCACGAGAGCGATCTCGGCGGCGGGTCCGGCGTCGCCGAGGCCCGGCTCCGTACGGTCGACCAGGTCGGCGCGCAGCATGATCCCGGCGAAGTGCCCGACGAACCCGAGCCCTTGGCCCGCGGCCCCGCCTCCGTCCCCGCCGTTCCGCTCGCGCATGAACGCCTGGAAGCGGTCCATCGCCTGCCGCTGCACCTCGGCCAGCGCGGGCAGCATGCCCCGGCGGTAGAGCACCTCGGCGCTGGGCGTGGTGATCGCCCCGCCCTTGATCGTCGGGTTCACTTCGGTGAGGCGCTCCAGGACGGCCACCCGCGCGCCTCCGAGCCGGAGCTCGCAGGCCAGCATCAGTCCGACCGGGCCGCCTCCGGCCACCACTACGTCATAGTCCATGGCGCCCACTATGACCGAGGGTCAAAAAGGCCCATTCACCGCCCTGACCAGCCACAACAGGCGCCGCAATGTCAAGGGGCCGGCCCCGCGAGGAGGGACGGGAAGCGGGCCGTCCGCGCTCTTGCTCGGCTACCTCATCCGCCGCCCGCCGGTGTCCCGGCCGGTCCTCGATCGGCTCGATCAGGCGGTCGGGCGATCAGGTGGTCAGGCGGTCAGGCGGTCAGCGCCGCAAGCTCCGCGTCGGCGCGCTCGGTGACCAGGGCGAGGACGCGGCCGGCGGCGGCCAGGTCCTCGGCGGGTATCCCGCCCCAGATGCGGACGGTGATGGGGGCGGTCTCCGCGCTGGCGGCGGCGATCAGCTCATGCCCTGCAGCCGCGGGGCGAAGGTGCGCGCCGTCCGAGACGAGCAGCTGCTTGGCCAGCAGCTCGTCGAGAGCGGCGCGGATGTCGGCCGGATCGGCCTTGAGGGAGCCGCGGATCTGGGTGACGAGATCGTTCGGCGTCAGGTCGGAGCGGTAGCCACGCGCACTGACGGCATGTACGAGGAGTACAAGGAGCCGCTGTACGCCGCTCCCCCGCTGCTCGCGCGCATGGTGGACGCGGGGCGGCTGGGCCGGAAGTCGGGCTCGGGCTTCTACTCGTACTGAGCCGGGACGCTGTTGCGTACCGGACCGTCCGCCCGCCGCTCGGGGGAACAGCGGCGGGCGGGCGCCCGGTCGGGCACCCGTAGCCGGCCGTCGCACAGCATCAGCAGCGCCACATCATCGGTCAGCCGCCCGCCGGAGTGCCGCAGCAGCGCCTCCCGCAGGTGCTCGACCACCCCGCACGGCAGGTGGCCGACCGTCTCCACGGCGCCGCGCAGCTCCCGCGCCAGCGGAAAGAACTCCCCCGCCGCGTCCCGCGCATCGGCCGCGCCGTCCGTGTGCAGAAACAGCCCCTCACCCGGCCCCAGCCGCCCGCATCCGACCGCAGGCAGCTCGTCGGGCAGCGGGAAGAGCCCCAGCGGTGGCATCGGTTCCTCGGGGGCGACCGGGGCCACCGTCCGGCGGGCGATCCGGTACGGCCACGGGTGCCCGCAGTTCAGCGCCGTCACCGTTCCGTCCCGCGCCACCTCCACCAGCAGCAGCGTCACGAACTCCTCCCCGACCAGGGCCGCCGACTGCCCGTCGGGGGCCCGCTCCCGCAGATGCCGCTGGTGCGCCCGCTCCAACCGGCGCAGCACACCGCCCAGTTCGGGCTCGTCGTGCGCCGCTTCACGAAAGCTGCCGAGCATCGCCGCGACGGTGCCCAGGGCCTCCAGGCCGTGCCCGCGGACATCCCCGATCACCGCCCGGACGCCGTACCCGGTCCCCGTCACCTCGTAAAGGTCCCCGCCGACCACGGCGCCCTCGCTCGCGGAGAGATGGTCGGCGGCCAGCACCATGCCGTCGATGCGGTACGGAAGCGGCCGCAGCAGCACCCGCTGCGCGGCGGTGGCGACCTCCCGGCTGCGCTCCAGCTCCCGCATCAGCCGCAGCCGTCGGCCGGCCGTCAGATAGCTGGCGCAGATCACCGCGAGGACCGCCCCGCAGGTCGTCGCCCGGGTGCCGAGGCCGGCCGAGGGCTCCACCGCACCGAACGGCACCAGCGCCAGCAGCGCACAGACCCCGCCGAGCAGCACACACTGCCGACGGCCGGTCCCGGCACACGCGATGGCGGGCGCGGCGGCGAGGAGCTGGAGCAGCTGACCGCTGGTCGGCCGGCACAGTTCCCAGACCACCACCCCGGCCACCCACACACCGGGCAGCACCAGGAGAAAGACCTGCCGGGCTCGCACCGCACCCGCCGATGCGCCGCCCCTAGGTGGTGTCGCCCAGGCCCGGATCATGCCGATGGTCCCCCTAGCTCGATCGCCAACGATTCTTGCGACCTTGCGTGCCCCTACGGAGACGATGGGTGCCATCTCACCCGATCGGGTGAGATGGGCGGGGCCCGGAAAAGGCCTGAGGGCCGTGCGGCAACCGCACGGCCCTCAGGTATCACGCACAGCGGCCCACTAGCCGCGCAGCGCCGCCCCCGTGCGCTCCACCGCCGCCGCGACCGCCGCGTCGCGGGCCGCCGAGGCCTCCTCGGCGGTCAGCGTGCGGTCCTCGGCACGGAAGCGCAGCGCGTAGGCGAGGGACTTCTTGCCCGCACCGAGCTGCTCACCGGTGAAGATGTCGAACAGCCGCAGCGACTCGAGGAGGTCGCCGGCACCGTCGCGCAGCGCGGACTCGACGTCCGAGGCCGGGACGGACGCGTCGACGATCAGCGCCACGTCCTGGGTCGCGACCGGGAAGGCCGAGATCCGCGGGGCGCGCCGCGGTCCGGCGGCGGCCCGCTCGATGCGGTCCAGGTCGATCTCCATCGCGCAGGTGCGCTCCGGCAGGGAGAGGGTCTTGATGACCCGCGGGTGCAGCTCGCCGGCGTTGCCGACGAGGATCTCCTCGCCGTCGACGAGCACCAGCAGCGCCGCGCACCGGCCCGGGTGGAACGGCGCTTGCTGGTCCTGACGGACGATCAGCTCGACGCCCGCCTCACGCGCGACCGTACGGCCCGCCTCGATGGCGTCCGCCCAGATCGAGGGGCGTCCCTCGCCCCACCAGCCGGCCTGTTCGCGGCCCCCGGCGAGCACCACGGCGGCGCGCCGCGGCTGCTGCGGCAGGGAGGCGTCCAGCGCGGCGATGTCGTCGTCGCTCGGGCGGCGGTCGACGACCAGACGGCTGGCCGGCTTCTCGTCGCCGGTGGCCCGGAAGACCGGTCCGGTCTCGAAGAGCGCCAGATCGTGCGTGCCGCGGCCGTAGTTACGGCGCAGCGCGCCGAGCAGCCCCGGGATCAGGGTCGTGCGGAGGTCGGGCTCCTCGTCGGAGAGCGGGTTGACGAGGGTGACGGCGTCCCGGCGTGGGTCGTCCGCCTCGATGCCGAGCTGGTCGAGGACGTGCGAGCCGGTGAACGGGTAGTTCAGCGCCTCGACATAGCCCGCACCGGCCAGCGCGCGGCCGACCCGGCGGTACAGCCGCTGACGCTCCGTCAGCCCACGGCCGGCCGGCGGCTTCGGCAGGGTGGAGGGCAGGTTCTCGTAGCCCTCCAGCCGGATGACCTCTTCGGCCAGGTCGTTGGGGTCGCCGAGGTCCGGCCGCCAGGACGGCACGGTGACGACCAGCTCGTCCTGCCCGTAGACATCGCAGCCGACCTGCTGGAGGCGGCGGACGACGGTCTCCCGGCCGTAGGTGACACCGGCGACCTTGTCCGGGTGGCCGGCGGGGATGCTGATGGTGCGCGGCCCGCGGGGCGAGACGATCCCGGTGACGCCCTCCTCGGCGGTGCCGCCGCCGAGCAGCACCAGGAGGTCGACGGTGCGCTGCGCCGCGGCGGACGCGGCCTCCGGGTCGACGCCGCGCTCGAAGCGCTTGGCCGCCTCGGAGGACAGCTTGTGCCGGCGGGCCGTACGGGCGATGGCGAGCGCGTCGAAGTGCGCCGCCTCCACCACGATGTCGGTGGTGCCGCGCAGCTCACCGGTCTCCGGGTCGGTGACCGCGCCCGCGATCTCGGTGTTGGCACCGCCCATGACACCCGCGAGGCCGATGGGGCCGCGGTTGTCGGTGATGACCAGGTCCTCGGCGTCCAGCACCCGCTTGGTGCCGTCGAGGGTGGTCAGCTTCTCGCCGGGGGTGGCGCGGCGGACGCCGATCGGACCGTCCACGGTGGTGCGGTCGTAGGCGTGCAGCGGCTGGCCGATCTCCAGCATCACGTAGTTGGTGATGTCGACGGCGAGCGAGATCGGGCGCATGCCCGCCTTCTGGAGGCGCCGCGCCATCCACAGGGGGGTGCGGGCCTCGGGCTCCAGGCCGGTGACCGTACGGGCGGTGAAGCGGTCGCAGCCGATGGGGTCCTGGACCTTCACCGGGTAACCGCCGGCGTTCGGCGGCGGCACATCCAGCAGCGCCGGGTCGCGCAGCGGCAGCCCGTAGGCGGTGCCGGCCTCGCGGGCGACGCCGCGCAGCGACAGGCAGTAGCCGCGGTCCGGGGTGACGGCGATGTCCAGCACCTCGTCCACGAGCTCCAGCAGCTCGATGGCGTCCGTACCGGCCTGGTACTCCCGCGGCAGCACGATGATTCCGCCGCTGCCGTCGTCGCCCATGCCGAGCTCGTCGCCGGAGCAGATCATGCCGTGCGACGTCCTGCCGTACGTCTTGCGCGCGGCGATCTTGAAGTCGCCGGGCAGCACGGCGCCGGGGAGGACCACGACGACCTTGTCGCCGACCGAGAAGTTGCGGGCGCCGCAGACGATCTCCTGCGGCTCGCCGGTGCCGTTGGCGTCGCCGACGTCCACCGTGCAGAAGCGGATCGGCTTCTTGAAGCCCTCCAGCTCCTCGATGGTCAGCACCTGGCCGACGACCAGCGGGCCCTTGAGGCCCTCGCCGAGCCGCTCGACGGTCTCGACCTCGAGGCCGACGGCAATGAGCTTGGCCTGTACGTCACGGCCGGTCTCCGTCGCCGGCAGGTCGACGTACTCCCGCAGCCAAGAAAGCGGGACCCGCATCAGATCTCCATCCCGAACGGCCGGGTGAACCGGACGTCGCCTTCGAACATGTCACGCATGTCTTCCACGTTGTGCCGGAACATCAGCATCCGGTCGATGCCGAACCCGAAAGCGAAACCGCTGTACTTCTCGGGGTCGACGCCACAGGCGATGAGCACCTTGGGGTTGACCATGCCGCAGCCGCCGAGCTCGATCCAGCCTTCGCTGGAGCAGGTGCGGCAGGGCCGGTCGGGGTTGCCCACGGACTCGCCACGGCAGACGTAGCAGACCATGTCCATCTCGGCGGACGGCTCGGTGAACGGGAAGTAGTTCGGCCGCAGCCGGGTCTTCATGTCCGGCCCGAACAGCGCCTGGACCATGTGGTCGAGGGTGCCCTTGAGGTCGGCCATGGTCAGGCCCTCGTCGACGGCGAGCAGCTCGATCTGGTGGAAGACCGGGGAGTGCGTGGCGTCCAGCTCGTCGGTGCGGTAGACCCGCCCCGGGCAGACGACATAGACCGGCGGCTCGCGGTCGACGAGCGTACGGGCCTGGACCGGCGAGGTGTGCGTCCGCAGGACGACGCCGCTCTCATCGCCCTGGCTGCCGTTGCCCTGGACGAAGAAGGTGTCCTGCATCTGGCGCGCCGGGTGGTCCGGCAGGAAGTTCAGGGCGTCGAAGTTGAACCACTCCGCCTCGACCTCGGGGCCCTCGGCGACCTCGTAGCCCATCGCGACGAAGACGTCCGCGACCCGCTCCATGAAGGTGGTCAGCGGGTGCCGGGCGCCGGCCGGGGTGCGGTCGTAGGGCAGCGTGACATCCACCGCCTCCTCGACGAGGACGCGCGCGTCGCGCTCCGCCTCCAGCTCCTCCTGGCGGACCTTGAGCGCCTGGTTGACCCGGCCGCGGGCCTGGCCGACGCGCTTGCCGGCGTCCGCCTTGGCGTGCGGGGGCAGGGCGCCGATCTCGCGGTTGGCGAGGGCGAGCGGGGAGCGGTCGCCGGCGTGCGCGACCTTCACCTCGCGCAGCTCCTCAAGACCGGCCGCGGCGGCGATGGCGGCCAGCGCCTCGTCCAGCCGTGCGGCGATCTCTTCCGGTTTCAGGGCTTCGACCTCAACAGGGTCGTACGACTTATTGGGTGCGGACATCTCTTCCCGTGCTTCCGGTGGACTGGCTTGGCTTGGCTCGCGTCGCCTCGGCTCGCCCGCGATGCTGGTGCGCCAAAGGTGCCAAAGGTCAAGTCTAAGGGGGACGGCCGACGCGGCCGGGCCGAGCCCCTTGGGGCGCCCGCCGCTGTGTCCCTCACGCCATGAAGGCCGGAGCCGCGACGGGCAGGCTAAATCGGAATTCCGCGCCGCCGGCCGGCGCCCGGCCGACCGTGATCGCCCCGCCGTGCGCCTCGACGATGCCCTTGACGATATAGAGGCCCAGGCCCGTGCCGCCGCGCTTGCTGCCCCGCCAGAAGCGGGTGAAGACGCGGCTCATCGACTCCTCCGGAATGCCGGGGCCCTCGTCGCTCACGGTGACGGTCGTCCCCTCTGGTGTCGTCGCATCTGCGCTGGTCGCGGCGGTTGCCGGGCCGACCTCAATGGTGACCGTTCCCTCGCCGTGCCGCACCGCATTTTCCAGCAGGTTGCCCAGCACCTGGTCCACCTTGTCCGGGTCCGCCCACAGATCGGGCAGCGGCTCCAGCATCCGGATCAGAAAACGGTCGGGCCGCTGTCCTGCGGTGGTCTGCGCCTGGACGTGCCGGCGCACCGCGGCGATCATGTCGACCCGCTGCCTCCGCACCTCCAGACGTCCTGAATCGATGCGGGAGATGTCCAGCAGCTCGGCGATCAGACGGGTGACGCGGTTGGCGTCGGCGTCCACCGTCTCCAGCATCAGCCGCTTCTGGTCGTCGGTGAAGCGTTCCCACTTCTGGAGGAGGGTGGCGGTGAAGCCCTTGACGGACGTCAGCGGCGAGCGCAGCTCATGGGCGACGGTGGCGATCAGCTCGGCGTGGCTCAGCTCCGTACGGCGCCGGGCCTCGGTGCCACGCAGCGCGATCACCAGCCGCTGCACGGGACCGGTCGGCCGGCTGCGGACGTAGCGCGCGGAGACCAGCACCTCGCGGCCGCCCAGCAGCAGATTGCGCTCGGGCTGGCCGCGGCGGATGGCGAGCCCGCTGTACGGGGCGGTCAGCTGCCACCAGGGGCGGCCCTCGACGTCCTGCAGCGGCAGCGCGTGGTCCAGGGGGAGGCCGAGGGCGTCCTGGGGAGCGATGCCGGTGATCCTGGCGGCCGCGGCGTTGAAGCAGATCACCTGGCCGGTCTCGTCGGCCACCACCAGGCCGTCGGGCAGATCATCGGGACCGAGCCCGAGGCCCAGGGCGGCCGGGTCCATGGTGTCCATGGCCGACGGCCCGCGTTCGGGCCCGTCGGACAGGCCGCTGTCAGCAGTGACTGTGATGCCGGAAGTCCTCACACTCATCCCCGTTACCCCCTTCCGGGCCCCCGGGCACGCCACCCTACTAGCTCGGGTCGGCTGTGCCAGGAGATCCGCCGGACGCCCCTCAGGCGGGTGATACGGAGCGGCATCCTCCGGCGGTGCGCTGGGCGCGGGCGGAGGCATAGAGGCAGACCGCGGCGGCGGTGGCGAGGTTGAGGCTCTCGGCCTTGCCGTGGATGGGTACCCGTACGACGGCGTCCGCCAGGGCCCGGGTCTCCTCCGGCAGGCCCCACGCCTCGTTGCCGAAGACCCAGGCGGTGGGGCCGCCCATGGATCCGGCGTCCAGCTCGCCGTCCAGGTCGCGGTCGCCTGCGCCGTCGGCGGCGAGGATACGGACGCCCGCGCCCTTCAGGCCGCCCACCACCCGCTCCACCGGAACGCCGACCGCGACCGGGAGGTGGAAGAGCGAACCGACCGAGGCCCGTACGGACTTGGGGTTGTAGAGGTCCACGGAGGCATCCGTCAGCACGACGGCGTCCGCGCCCGCGGCGTCCGCGCAGCGCAGGACCGTACCGGCGTTGCCGGGGTCGCGGACGTTGGCGAGCACCGCGATCAGCTGGGGGCGGGCGGCGAGGATGTCCTCGAACGGCGAGTCGAGGAACCGGCAGACGCCGAGCAGGCCCTGCGGGGTGACGGTCTGTGAGATGTCCCCGATGGTCCGGTCGTCGGCGAAGTGCACCCGTACCCCGGCCGCGCGGGCCGCCTCGACGATCTCGGCGTGCCGCTCGGCGGCCTCGAGCGTGGCGAACAGTTCGATGAGCGTGGGCTCGCCGTCCGTGCGATGCGCGATGGCCTCCCGTACGGCCTGTGGGCCCTCGGCGATGAACCGGCGCTCCTTGCCGCGGAAAGCGCGGCGCGCCAGCCGCCGGGCGGCGGAGACGCGCGGGGAACGCGGGGAGATCAGCTCGGGGGTGCCCATGGGCGGCGGCTCGCTTCTTTTGTTCGGTGCGGGAGGCCGGTACGGGCGGTACGGGCCGGAAAATGCGGCGGACCCGCAGGCCGCAGCCTACGGGTCCGCATCACCACGTTGTCACAACGTCGTCAGGCTGAAGTTCAGGCAGCCTTCGGGGCGTTGACGTCGCTCGGAAGCGCCTTCTGGGCGGCCTCGACGAGCGCGGCGAACGCGTTGGCGTCCGTCACCGCGAGGTCGGCCAGGATCTTGCGGTCCACCTCGATGTTGGCGGCCTTCAGACCCTGGATGAAGCGGTTGTACGTCATGCCGTTGGCGCGGGCAGCGGCGTTGATGCGCTGGATCCACAGCTGACGGAAGTCGCCCTTGCGCTTCTTGCGGTCGTTGTAGTTGTAGACGAACGAGTGGGTGACCTGCTCCTTCGCCTTGCGGTAAAGGCGAGAGCGCTGGCCACGGTAGCCGCTGGCCTGCTCCAGGATCGCCCGGCGCTTCTTGTGGGCGTTGACTGCCCGCTTGACGCGTGCCACTTGTTAACTCCTTGTAGCGGGGCCGCGGTTGTCGTCACGCGGCCCGAGTCGATGTAAGTCCCGGTCTTGGTCGCACGCCGCCTCGCAGATGGGGCGGCGGCGGCTCACTTGCCGAGAAGCTTCTTGATCTTCGCGGCGTCGCCCGGGGCCATCTCGGCGTTGCCGGTGAGGCGACGCGTCACGCGGGACGACTTGTGCTCGAGCAGGTGGCGCTTGCCTGCGCGCTCGCGCAGCACCTTGCCGGAGCCAGTGATCTTGAACCGCTTGCTGGCACCGCTGTGCGTCTTGTTCTTCGGCATGCGCCGTACTCTCCTCGTCAGTGGCGCTCCCACCGGCACGGACCGGCCCGCGGGAGCGTCAGATGTATCGGTTGTGTCCGGGGCGGGCGCCCCGGCATGAATCCGGGGCTCTCGCCACGGGATCACGCCTCGGCGTGCTCCTCGGCAGGCTCCTCCACGGACTGCTCCGCGGGAACTCCACCCTGGCGCTCCGCCTTGCGGGCGGCCTGCGCCTCGCGGGCTTCGGCCATCGCCTCGGTCTTCTTCTTGTGCGGACCGAGGACCATGATCATGTTTCGGCCGTCCTGCTTCGGATTCGACTCGATGAAGCCGAGGTCCTCCACATCGGACGCGAGCCGCTGCAGCAGCCGGAAGCCCAGCTCGGGGCGGGACTGCTCGCGACCACGGAACATGATCGTGATCTTGACCTTGTCACCCTGCTTGAGGAACCGAACGACGTGACCCTTCTTGGTGTCGTAGTCGTGCGGGTCGATCTTCGGCCGGAGCTTCATCTCCTTGATGACCGTGTGCGCCTGGTTCTTGCGCGCCTCACGGGCCTTCATGGCCGACTCGTACTTGAACTTCCCGTAGTCCATGAGCTTGCAGACCGGCGGACGTGCCGTCGCGGCCACCTCGACCAGGTCGAGGTCGTACTCCTGCGCAAGCTCCAGGGCCTTGGCAAGCGGCACAATGCCGACCTGCTCGCCACTGGGACCGACGAGTCGCACCTCAGGGACGCGAATCCGGTCGTTGATGCGGGGCTCGGCGCTGATGGATCCTCCTCGGTAGCACCACGCGACGGCCTGGCGGACTGCCGCGTAACGTCTGTTTCGGTGTGACCAACCGCGCCGGTACATGAAAAATGCCCCGGACGGGAACACAGGCGGGGCTCCGGAAACTGGATCAGGAACACCGCCGCGAAATCTCCGCGGGGCGCAGCCAGACCGTTGACCCGCCAACCCTGAGGTCGGTGCGGGTGGGAGATCGGAGCCTCCACTTGTGGGCCGGTCACATGCGTGTCCGGCCGGTCGTCCACCCAGAATACACGAGTCAAGAGGCAGTACCCACTCCTGTGCAGGGGCGGACCCGCTCCGCGCGCGGGCGGACACTCCCGGGCGCGGGGCCCGGCGGCGCGGGCCATAGGCTGGAGGCGAGCCCCTCAGCAGGAAGTGAAGCCCCAGGACATGAGTGACCAGACCCCGCAGCAGCCGGAGCCGGAGCAGCAGGCCGTGGCGGCGCAGGCAGCCGAGCCGTCGAACCCCGGCTTCGAGGACATGACCCGTGACATCGCGGAGGTGCCGGCGGTCGAGGTGATCACGACGGTCGCGGTGCATCTGATGAGCTCGGCGGCGGTCAACCTCGGGCTCGCCGAGGACGGCGCGGCGCACAAGGACCTGGACGAGGCGCGCAAGCTCATCCAGGCGCTCGCGGGGCTGGTCACGGCCAGCGCCACCGAGATCGGCTCGTACCACGCGGCG
>NZ_JBEZJZ010000150.1:0-15899 GCF_040651455.1 Streptomyces sp. NPDC048483 | reverse complement strand
CGTACGGTCCACTGCCGGGCCGTACGTCCGCCCCGCGCCCGCACCACGCATCAGGCGAGCTCCGCAGCGTACGGCGGTTCCGCGCCCGCGCGGGAGCAGGTGACGGCGGCGGCACGGGCGGCGAAGCCGAGGATGTCGCGCCAGTCGTCGGGACCGAGCGCGGCGAGGGCATCGCGGGAGAGGGCGTCATGGGCGTCCAGCCGGTGCAGCAGCGCCGCGTTGACGGTGTCGCCCGCGCCGATGGTGTCGACCACCTCGACCCGGTGGCCGGGCACGCCGACCTCGCCACCGCCCGGCGTCAGCACCGTAAGACCGTCGCCGCCCCGGGTGATCACGATCGCTGCGGGGCCGTGCCCCAGCCATTCCCCGGCCACGGCCGAGACCGCGTTCCAGGACCCGTCCGCCCGGTCCGCTCCGGCCCCCGCCAGCCACGCCGCATCCTCCTCCGAGAGCTTCAGCAGCGTCAGATGCGGCAGCCAGGACCGGAAGCGGGCGCGGTAGGCATCCGCGTCGGGGATCAGACCTGGCCTGATGTTGGGGTCGAGCGCCGTGCAGACACCACGCGCGGCCTCGCGCCGCAGCAGGGCCTCGTACGCGCTCGCCCCCGGCTCCAGCACCAGCGAGCAGGTGCCCAGCGAGAGCGCGCGGGCCCCGGCGGGCAGCGCGGGCGGCAGGACGAAGAGCCGGTCGGCGGTGCCGTCCACGTAGAAGCCGTATCCGGCCGAGCCGTCCGGGCTGATGTCCGCGACCGCCAGCGTGGTCGGCTCGTCGCCGCGCTGCACCAGAGAGGTGTCCACACCATCGGTGTGCAGGCCGTCCAGCAGCGCCTCGCCGAAGGTGTCGGTCGAGACCCGCGAGCAGAACGCGGTGGGCGAGCCCAGCCGCCCCAGGGCGAGGGCGGTGTTGTACGGACCGCCGCCGCGCCGGGGGAGCAGCGCGGGCAACCGGCCGTTCCCGGAAGGGCCTTGGGAGCTGGGGACGAGGTCGATCAGCGCCTCGCCGGCAACGACGATCACGGGGTGCGGTTCCTTTCCTGGGCGGCCGGGGAGGCGGCCGGCAAAGTGGCCGGGGAGGGTTCGGGACAGCCGCACGACGTACGGTGCACAAAGGTGCAGGGCAGCCGGACGGTGCGGGGCGGGCGGTCCGGCTCCTCCAGGCGCTGCAGCAGCAGCCGGACCGCCGCGGCCCCGATCTCCTTGCCGGGCTGCGCGATCGCGGTCAGCCGGGGCGCGAACAGATCGGCCCAGGAGAAGTCGTCGAAGCAGGCCAGCGCGATATCGCGGGGCACCTCCAGGCCGCGCTCGCGCAGCGCCCGCAGTGCGCCGATGGTCATCGCATTGTTGGCGGTGATGATCGCGGTCGGCGGCTCGGGCGCGGCGAGCAGACGGCCGGTGGCGTCCTGGGCGCCCGCCGCCTCGGAGTTGCCGCCGGCCAGCAGCTCGGGCGCGAACTCCAGGCCGCGCTCGCGCAGCCCCTCGCGATAACCCTGGACGCGCTCGGTGGTCGTACTCAGTCCGGGCAGCCCCGCCACCAGGCCGATCCGGGTGTGCCCTAGGTCGGCAAGGTGCTCGACGAGGTGCCGTACCGGGCCGGTGTTCTCGGCGCACACCTGGTCATGGCCCGCCTGGTCGTCGCCGTCGCCCTCGCCGTCGCCTACCAGCCGGTCGAGGAAGACGGCGGGGACCTCACGGCGGGCCAGATAGCCGACCATCTCCGCGGGCTCCGC
The DNA here is from genome assembly GCF_040651455.1 of Streptomyces sp. NPDC048483. Classification (NCBI taxonomy): domain Bacteria; kingdom Bacillati; phylum Actinomycetota; class Actinomycetes; order Kitasatosporales; family Streptomycetaceae; genus Streptomyces; species Streptomyces sp. NPDC048483. The sequence goes on along the minus strand of NZ_JBEZJZ010000150.1, from coordinate 14,173 downwards.
GGACGGCGCGACGATCATGCCGTCCACCCGCCGCTCGTGCAGCAGCTGGACGACCTTGCGCTCGTGCCGCGGGTCGTCGTGCGGATCGGCGATCAGCAGGCTGTAGCCGGCCTCCAGGGCACCGGCCTCGACGCCCTGGAGGATCTCGGTGAAGTACGGGTTGCTGATCGCGGAGACCGCGAGGCCGATGGAGCGGGTGCGGGAGGTGACCAGGGAGCGGGCGAGGGTGTTGTGGGTGTAGCCCAGCTCGTCGATGGCGGCGAGCACCGCGGCGCGGGTGCCGGGGCGTACCGGCCGGGTCCCGTTGAGCACATGCGAGACCGTGGCGACGGAGACACCCGCGCGCCGTGCCACATCCACCATCGTTGTCATCCGGTTCTTCCTCCCCGGGCCCGGCGCGCCACCACGGCCCGGCCCATGGCGGCACCCCTGGCCGCCGTCCCGCGAAGTCCACCACAGTACGAGCACCCGAGGCTAAACGTAAACGCTTACGTAAGCGTTTACGTACACGCTGCCTTCCCGGCACACCGAAACCGCACGACGTCGTGAGGAGACGCCGATGCGCGCGGCGCCGGAGATGACGCCGGGAGGCCGAGCGGGACCTGCTGCGCGGGCGCCCGGCCCCGCCGGAGGTGGAACGGCCCGCGCCGGTATCGTCGGGTGCCGTCGGCCACTGACCCGTAGATCACCCGTGGAGCAGCACATGAGCCAGTCCCCCGCCCGCCGGACCGTGCTGCGCGGGGCCGCGCTCGCGGGTGTCGCGTGCTTCGGCGCCGCCGCCTGCGGCACCAGGGAGCAGGAGTCGGGCACCCGGCCGGCCTCGGACGCGCCGGTCGAGCTGGGCCCGGCCTCGGAAGTGCCGGTCGGCGGTGCCAAGCTCTACGCCGAGCAGAAGCTGCTGGTCTCGCAGCCCGCCAAGGGCGAGTTCACGTGCTTCAGCACCGTGTGCACGCACATGGGCGCGATCCTGAACAAGATCGAGAAGGAGCAGGCCGTCTGCCCGCTGCACGGCAGCCGCTTCCAGGTGGCCACCGGCAAGGTCGCCGAGGGCCCGGCGACCCGCCCCCTGGAGGAGGTCCCGGTCAAGGTCAAGGACGGCAGGCTGATCGCGGGCTGAGGCGCCTCGCCCCTTGTGACGGCTCACCCCCAGTCCCAGCCGATCCCCAGTATCCCGGGCCGTACGCCCTGCTCCACGAGGTGGACGGAGTGGTGCCGGCCGCCGAGCGTCAGCTCCTGGCGGCCGCTGCGCGGGGCGCCCGCCGAGACCTGGGCGAAGCGGCGGCAGCGCACCGGCAGCGCCGCCTCGTCGAAGCGCACCTGAAGGACGTACTGGCCGCCCGCGAAGCTGAAGCCGCGTACGTACTCGGTGCTGGGGCCGCCGCTGCCGTCCTCGAAGGCGTACCCGAAGACATGGGTGTCACCGGCCCGCAGCCGGGCGTCGAAGAGCAGCTCGGCGACCACCACCCCGGTGGCCGCGTCGCCGCGCACCCGCCCCAGCCGGCAGTTCTCCGCCGTGCGGACGGTCACCTGTGACGGATCGCAGCCCGTATCGCCCCGGTGGATGGCGACATAGCGGTCGACGCCGTCCCGGTGGGCGCGGACGACCTGCAGCGACTCGCGTGCGGTCAGCTCGCGGCGCGGCCCGATGCGGACCCGTTCGTGATGCCCGACGGTGTGCAGGCCGCCGTCCGCGGGGGTCTCCAGCTCGGCGAAGAGCTGCTGGAGCGCACCCGCGGGCGCCATCAGTGAGCGGTACGAGCGCGCGGCCGGGCGCTCGGCCTCGGGGCGGGCGCCGCCCTCGGGCACCAGGAGGCGGTGCAGCGAGTGCGCGGGCAGCTCCAGGACCTCCTCCAGGGCGCGCACCGCCCGCAGCGACTCGGGGCGCTGTGGCCGACGGGCGCCCTGTTGCCAGTAGCTCAGGCTGGTCACCCCGACCTTGATGCCGCGCTGGGCGAGCTTGTGCTGGACGCGGGTCAGGGCGAGCCCGCGCGCCGTGAGGGCGGAGCGCAGGGCGAGATGGAACGGGCCGGTGCGCAGCAATTGCGCCAGCTCGGCCGACTCGGGAGCGTTGTCTGCCATTGCCTCATTCCTCCGGCGCGTGGGTGAACGTTCACAACCGGATCGCACGCCGCACGCGCTGACTGCCTGTTCACTGCAGTACGCCGGGCACCGGTCGTTCACATCCGGGCCCCGCCGTACACACCCCCATGCCACCCCGCATTGAAGCGTGTTGACCTGCGTCCGACAACACCCGATGCTCCTCAGCAGCATCCGGATGCGCTCCTCTCACCCCCTCACCCCCCTCACCGGGAGGAACGCCATGACCCGTGCTTCCCTTGCTCCCCTTGCGCCCCTTGGGCATCGTGCGCGCCGTAGATGGCTGTCGGCAGCGGCGCTCACCGCCGCCGCATGCACGGCGCTCACCACGCTTCCTGGGGCGACCGCCTCGGCGGCCACGCCCCCGGCGCACGCTGCCGCCACCAGGAAGGCGGCCGCCGCCAACCGCCTCGACATCTCGATGCAGGCCCAGGAGAAGACCAACTGGTGCTGGGCCGGCTCCGGGAACACCATCGCCGCCTGGTACGGCAAGAACTACAGCCAGAACCAGTTCTGCAACGCGGCCTTCGGCCGCCAGCAGAACACGGCCTGCCCCAACAACCAGGCCACCCTCGGCAACGTCCAGAACGCATTCGACTGGATGGGCATCAATTCCGGCTCCTATGTGAGCGGCTATCTGCGCTACAGCACGGTGCAGAGCGAGATCAACGCCAACCGGCCCGTCGAGACCCGTATCCAGTGGTCCTCCGGCGGTGGCCACATGCATGTGATCCACGGCTTCGACACGGCCGAAAACTGGGTCTACTGGGGCGACCCGTGGGCCTCCAACAGCCGCTACAACTGGGGCGACTTCGACTACTACGTGAACGGCAGCTCCTTCTCCTGGACGCACTCCCTCTACCGGATAGGAGCCTGAGGCCATGCCGAAGCCCACCGTGCGCACCGCCGTTCGCGCCGCCGCCACCGGGACGCTGGCCACGGCCCTCATCGGCCTCGCCCCGTACGCCGCCCACGCCGCCGATGCCCCCGCGGCCCCCAAGGCCCCGCCCCGCGCGAGCGTCACCGCCGCCCACGACGCGGCCACCGCCCCCGCGACCCTGGACACCCTCGCCCGGTTCTTCGCCCACGAGCCCGGTGGCGCCCGCGCCGCCGCCCCGGCCAGGGCGCACATCGAGGGCCCCGCCGTCCCCGTATACCTCCTCTCTTTGGACTTCGTCCGCGGGAAGGCCGATGCGCCCGTCGCCCGCCTGGAGTTCCTCGCCAGCAAGGCGGTCGCCGCCGACGGGCGGACGGCCTCGGTGTGGACGGTGCGGCGGGGTGCCGCCTGGAAGGTCGTCAACATCGCCAGTGGGGACGACGAGACCCGTTACGCGGCCGCTCGCGGCCGGGCCGGCACCGTCTTCCAGGAGCCGCAGATCGACGCCTGGTACGTGCAGCGCGGCGACCGCATCGAGCCGCTGGACGCGGATGCCAGGAAGGCCGTCGGGGCGCGCGGCAGCACGGTCGCCGCCTACCGGAAGCGGGTGGCGAAGGCGTACGGCGACAAGCTCCCCGGTTCCGCCTACGACCGGCGCGGCGAGGCCGGGGGATACGGGCCGGGGGCGGCGCCGGCCGCGGCGAGCCCCCGCAAGGAACCCGCCGAGGCCGGTGCGCCGGACGGCAGCATCCCGGTGACCGCCGCCTCGACCGTCGCGGGCGCCGCCGCCCTGCTCGCCCTCGCCCTCTGCGGCGCCGCGGCGGTACGCAGGCGGCGCAGCGGCTGACGGCGGGGGGGCGGGGCGGTGGGCAGGCGGCCGGCGGCCCCCCCCACCGCCCCGCCCCCGCATCCCTCCGCCGCCCGTGATTGTCAGTGGCGGTCAGTAGGGTGGTGGTCATGGCAGACCCCAGCAGCTACCGACCCAAGCCGGGACAGATCCCCGACTCGCCGGGGGTCTATAAGTTCCGCGACGATCACGGCCGGGTCATCTATGTCGGCAAGGCGAAGAGCCTGCGCCAGCGCCTGGCCAACTATTTCCAGGACCTGGCGGGGCTCCATCCGCGTACGCGCACGATGGTCACCACCGCCGCCTCGGTGGAATGGACCGTCGTCTCCACCGAGGTCGAGGCGCTCCAGCTCGAATACAGCTGGATCAAGGAGTTCGACCCCCGCTTCAACGTCAAGTACCGCGACGACAAGAGCTATCCGTATCTCGCGGTGACCCTCAACGAGCAGTTCCCGCGGGTCCAGGTGTTGCGCGGCGCCAAGAAGAAGGGCGTGCGCTATTTCGGCCCGTACGGCCATGCCTGGGCCATCCGCGAGACCGTCGACCTGATGCTGCGCGTCTTCCCCGTACGGACGTGCTCCGCGGGGGTCTTCAAGCGCTCCGCCCAGATCGGCCGCCCCTGTCTGCTCGGCTACATCGGCAAGTGCTCGGCCCCCTGTGTCGGGCGGATTTCGGCCGACGAACACCGCGAACTCGCCGAAGAGTTCTGCGACTTCATGGCCGGCCGCACCGGCGCGTACATCCGCCGCCTGGAGCGGCAGATGAAGGAAGCCGCCGAGGAGATGGAGTACGAGCGCGCCGCCCGGATGCGCGACGACATAGGCGCGCTCAGACGGGCCATGGAGAAGAGCGCCGTGGTGCTCGCGGACGCCACCGACGCCGATCTGATCGCCGTCGCCGAGGACGAACTCGAGGCCGCCGTCCAGATCTTCCACGTCCGCGGGGGCCGGGTGCGCGGCCAGCGCGGCTGGGTCACCGACAAGGTGGAGGCCGTCACCACCGCCGGTCTCGTCGAGCACGCCCTTCAGCAGCTGTACGGCGAGGAGCAGGGCGACGCCGTCCCCAAGGAGGTGCTGGTCCCGGCGCTGCCCGAGCCCGTCGAGCCGATCCAGCAGTGGCTCGCCGACCGCCGCGGCTCCCAGGTCTCGCTGCGCATCCCGCAGCGCGGCGACAAGAAGGACCTGATGGCCACGGTCGGGCGCAACGCCCAGCAGGCCCTGGCGCTGCACAAGACCAAGCGTGCCTCCGACCTGACCACCCGCTCCCGCGCCCTGGAGGAGATCGCCCGGGCCCTCGGCCTCGATACGGTGCCGCTGCGCATCGAGTGCTTCGACATCTCCCACCTCCAGGGCGAGGACGTCGTCGCCTCCATGGTGGTCTTCGAGGACGGTCTCGCCCGGAAGAGCGAATACCGCCGCTTCCAGATCAAGACCTTCGAGGGCCAGGACGATGTCCGGTCCATGCACGAGGTCATCGGCCGCCGCTTCAAGCGCTATCTCCAGGAGAAGCAGAGCTCGGGGGAGTGGACGGAGGAGCCGTCCGCCGACGCCCCGGTGGAGGACGACGGCGCACCGGATGCCATGGCCGGCCGGCCCACCGACGAGGACGGCCGCCCCAAGCGGTTCGCCTATCCGCCGCAGCTGGTGGTCGTCGACGGCGGCGCCCCCCAGGTGGCGGCCGCCCGCCGCGCCCTGGACGAGCTCGGCATCGACGATGTCGCGGTCTGCGGTCTGGCCAAGCGCCTGGAGGAGGTCTGGCTGCCCGATGACGACGACCCGGTCGTGCTGCCGCGCAGCAGCGAGGGCCTCTACCTCCTCCAGCGCGTACGTGACGAGGCGCACCGCTTCGCCATCACCTACCAGCGCAGCAAGCGCACCAAGCGGCTGAAGTCCTCGCCGCTGGACGCCGTCGCAGGCCTCGGTGAGACCCGCCGCCAGGCGCTGCTCAAGCACTTCGGTTCGCTCAAGAAGCTGCGGGCCGCCACCATCGACGAGATCTGCGAGGTCCCGGGCGTCGGCCGCAAGACCGCGGAGACGGTCGCGGCGGCGCTGGCCGGGGCGGCGCCGTCCGCCCCTGCGGTGAACACCGCCACAGGAGAGATCATTGAAGATGACGGGGCCCCGCCGGCCGCGTTGTCAGCAGAACGGGGGCAGGACCGATGAGCACAGAGCACGAAACGCAGGAAACCGAGAGAGACGGTGCACAGGTGAGTACGGGCACGACCGACCAGGGCGAGAGCGCCGCGATCCCCGAGCTGGTGATCATCTCCGGCATGTCCGGGGCCGGCCGCAGCACGGCCGCCAAGTGCCTGGAGGACCTCGGCTGGTTCGTCGTCGACAACATCCCGCCCGAGCTGATCCCGCCGATGGTCGAGCTGGGCGCCCGCTCCCAGGGCAATGTCGCCAAGATCGCCGTCGTCGTCGATGTCCGCGGCCGCCGCTTCTTCGCCAATCTGAAGGAGTCCCTGGCCACCCTCGACGCGCAGAGCGTCAAGCGCCGGATCGTCTTCCTGGAGTCCGCGGACGAGGCCCTGGTGCGCCGCTTCGAGTCGGTGCGCCGCCCGCACCCCCTCCAGGGCGACGGCCGGATCGTCGACGGCATCGCCGCCGAGCGCGATCTGCTGCGGGAGCTGCGCGGCGACGCCGACCTGGTCATCGACACCTCCAGCCTCAACGTCCATGAGCTGCGCGCCAAGCTGGACGCCCAGTTCGCCGGCGAGGAGGTCCCCGAGCTGCGGGCCACGGTCATGTCCTTCGGCTTCAAGTACGGCCTTCCGGTCGACGCCGACATGGTCATCGACTGCCGCTTCATCCCCAACCCGCACTGGGTCCCGGAGCTGCGCCCCTTCACCGGCCTGAACGAAGAGGTCTCCGACTACGTCTTTGACCAGCCCGGCTCCAAGGAGTTCCTGGACGGCTACGCCGAGCTGCTGCGCATCGTCGCCGAGGGCTACCGCCGCGAGGGCAAGCGCTATGTGACCATCGCGGTCGGCTGTACGGGCGGCAAGCACCGCAGCGTCGCGATGTCCGAGAAGCTCGCCCGCCGCCTGGTGACCGAAGGGGTCGAAACCGTCGTTGTCCACCGGGACATGGGGCGCGAATGACCGGCCGTACGCCGCGGCTGCGCCGGGTCCGCAGGTTCGTCCCCGGTGGCCGTTCGACCAAGAAGGGCGCCACCCCCAAGGTGGTGGCGCTCGGCGGCGGCATGGGCCTGTCCGCCTCGCTCGCCGCGCTGCGCCGGATCACCGGCGATCTGACGGCCGTGGTCACGGTCGCCGACGACGGCGGCTCCAGTGGCCGGCTCCGCGACGAGCTGGGGGTGCTGCCGCCCGGTGACCTGCGCAAGGCGCTGGCCGCGCTGTGCGGCGACGACGACTGGGGCCAGACCTGGGCCCGGGTGATCCAGCACCGCTTCCAGTCCGAGGGCGAGCTGCACGACCACGCGGTCGGCAATCTGCTGATCGTCGCGCTGTGGGAGCAGCTCGGCGACCATGTCCAGGCCCTTGACCTGGTCGGCAAGCTGCTCGGCGCACAAGGCCGGGTGCTGCCCATGTCGGCGGTGCCCCTCGAGCTCCAGGCCCAGGTCAGGGGCCATGACGTGGCCCGCCCGGACGAGGTCTCCACGGTCCGTGGCCAGGCCACGGTCGCGCTCACCCGCGGCGAGGTGCTCTCCGTCCATGTGGTCCCCGAGGACCCGCCGGCGGTGCCCGAGGCGGTCGCCGCGGTGCGCGATGCCGACTGGGTGGTGCTGGGTCCCGGCTCCTGGTTCTCCTCCGTGATCCCGCATCTGCTGGTGCCGGAGCTGCGCGAGGCCCTGGAGGAGACCAAGGCCCGAAAGGTCCTTTCGCTCAACCTTGCTCCCCAGCCCGGCGAAACCGATGGCTTCTCACCGCAGCGTCATTTGGAGGTTTTGGCCCGACACGCCCCTAAACTCGCCTTCGACGTGGTGCTGGCCGACAAGGCCGCCGTGCCCGACATCGAAGGTCTGACGGTTGCCGCCAAGCAGCTGGTGGGCAGCGAGGTCGAGCTGGCTGCGGTCGCCGCCCAAGGAGACGACACCCGGCCGAGTGCCGGGCCGGCCCCCGACCGGCACGACCCGGAGCTGCTGGCAGCCGCGTACGACCGTATTTTTCGGATGCATGGAAGGATCGGCCCATGGCGATGACGGCTGCGGTGAAGGATGAAATCTCCCGGCTCCCCGTCACCCGGACCTGCTGCCGGAAGTCGGAGGTCTCGTCGATCCTGCGGTTCGCGGGTGGTCTGCACCTGGTCAGCGGCCGCATTGTGATCGAGGCGGAGCTGGACACGGGCATCGCCGCCCGGCGGCTGCGCAAGGACATCCTGGAGATCTTCGGGCACTCCTCCGACCTGGTGGTGATGGCCCCCGGCGGCCTGCGGCGCGGCAGCCGCTATGTCGTACGGGTGGTGGCCGGCGGCGACCAGCTGGCGCGGCAGACCGGCCTGGTCGACGGCCGCGGCCGCCCCATCCGCGGGCTGCCACCGCAGGTGGTCTCCGGCGCGACCTGCGACGCCGAGGCGGCCTGGCGCGGCGCCTTCCTGGCCCACGGCTCGCTCACCGAGCCCGGCCGCTCCTCCTCCCTGGAGGTCACCTGCCCCGGCCCCGAGGCGGCCCTCGCGCTGGTCGGCGCGGCCCGCCGGCTGGGCATCGGCGCCAAGGCGCGCGAGGTGCGCGGCGTGGACCGCGTCGTCGTCCGTGACGGTGACGCGATCGGCGCGCTGCTGACGCGGCTCGGCGCGCATGAGTCGGTGCTCGCGTGGGAGGAGCGGCGGATGCGCCGCGAGGTCCGCGCCACCGCCAACCGCCTCGCCAACTTCGACGACGCCAACCTGCGCCGCTCGGCGCGCGCCGCGGTCGCCGCGGGCGCCCGGGTCCAGCGCGCCCTGGAGATCCTGGGCGAGGAGGTCCCCGAGCACCTCGCGGCGGCCGGCCGGCTGCGCATGGAGCACAAGCAGGCCTCCCTGGAGGAGCTGGGCGCCCTCGCCGACCCGCCGCTGACCAAGGACGCGGTGGCCGGGCGTATCCGGCGGCTGCTGGCGATGGCCGACAAGCGCGCCCAGGACCTCGGCATCCCCGGTACGGAGTCCAATCTGACGGAGGAGCTGGCCGAGGGCATGGTCGGCTGACGGGCGGTTGCCGGGCGGGCGGGGTGGACCTCCCGTCCGGCGGGTGACGTCCGGTTCCCGCCGAGGCTTCGGGGGTCCGGTCGGTCACGGCGGACGAGGCCGGACCGTTGCCGTCGCACAGAGCGGATCCGGCCGCCGTCGGGCGGGGTGGTTTCGATTCCACGGGCGGGGCGATCGCTCAGCTGAGCTGCAAGGCTTCTCAGTTGTGAGCACGCAGTGGGCCCAGATGTCAATGTCACGTACGTCTCGTGCAGGGGGTAGGGTCGGAGGCGGTCGGGGACATCCCATACAGCTCGGCGGTGCATAAACCGCCGTACCAACGAGGAGATCGGTTTCGTGACGATCCGCGTAGGCATCAACGGATTCGGCCGCATTGGTCGCAACTACTTCCGCGCGCTCCTGGAGCAGGGTGCGGACATCGAGATCGTCGGTGTCAACGACCTGACCGACAACGCCACCCTGGTGCACCTGCTCAAGTACGACACCATCCTGGGTCGCCTGAAGCAGGACGTCAGCCACACCGACGACACCATCACGGTCGGCGGCCAGACCTTCAAGACGATGGCCGAGCGCGACCCGGCGAAGCTCCCCTGGGCGGAGCTCGGCGCCGACATCGTCATCGAGTCGACCGGCATCTTCACCAAGAAGGCCGACGCCGAGAAGCACATCGCGGCCGGCGCCAAGAAGGTCCTGATCTCCGCGCCCGCCAAGGACGAGGACATCACGATCGTGATGGGCGTCAACCAGGACAAGTACGACGCGGCCAACCACCACGTCATCTCCAACGCCTCCTGCACCACCAACTGTGTGGCGCCGATGGCGAAGGTTCTCGACGAGAACTTCGGCATCGTCAAGGGCCTGATGACCACGGTCCACGCGTACACCAACGACCAGCGCATCCTGGACTTCCCGCACAGCGACCTGCGCCGCGCCCGCGCCGCCGCGGAGAACATCATCCCGACCTCGACCGGTGCCGCCAAGGCCACCGCTCTGGTCCTCCCGCAGCTCAAGGGCAAGCTGGACGGCATCGCGATGCGCGTGCCCGTCCCCACCGGCTCGGTCACCGACCTGGTCCTCGAGCTCGACCGCGAGGTCACCAAGGACGAGATCAACACCGCGTTCCAGAAGGCCGCAGAGGGCCAGCTCAAGGGCATTCTCGAGTACACCGAGGACCCGATCGTCTCCTCGGACATCGTGAACTTCCCGGCCTCCTGCACCTTCGACTCGCAGCTGACGATGGCTCAGGGCAAGCAGGTCAAGGTCGTCGGCTGGTACGACAATGAGTGGGGCTACTCCAACCGCCTGGTGGACCTGACCACCTTCGTCGGCGGCCAGCTCTGATCTCTGGTTGACACCCGAGGCACCGAGATGTGAGGACGGGGCTCGTAGGACGCGATGACGCGTCGTACGGGCCCCGTCCTGTGACCGACCTACGCAAACGGAGTCATTTCCGCATGAAGACGATCGACGACCTCGTCACCGAAGGCGTCGCGGGCAAGCGGGTCTTTGTCCGTGCCGATCTGAATGTGCCGCTGGACGGCACCACCATCACCGACGACGGCCGCATCCGCGCCGTCCAGCCGACGATCGCCAAGCTCGCCGGGCTCGGCGCCAAGGTGATCGTCGCCTCCCACCTGGGCCGCCCCAAGGGCGCCCCGGACCCGGCCTTCTCGCTGGCCCCGGCCGCCGAGCGCCTGGGTGAACTCCTGGGCCAGGACGTCGCGTTCGCCACCGACACGGTCGGCGAGTCCGCCCGGTCCGTGACCGCGGGCCTCGCCGACGGCCAGGTCGCCGTGCTGGAGAACCTCCGCTTCAACGCGGGCGAGACCAGCAAGGAAGACGCCGAGCGCGGCGCCTTCGCCGACCAGCTCGCCCAGCTGGCGGACCTGTACGTGGGCGACGGCTTCGGCGCGGTGCACCGCAAGCACGCCTCCGTCTACGACCTCCCCGCGCGCCTCCCGCACGCCGCGGGCGGCCTGATCGCCACCGAGGTCGGCGTGCTGAAGAAGCTCACCGAGGACGTCAAGCGCCCGTACGTCGTCGCGCTCGGCGGCGCCAAGGTCTCCGACAAGCTCGCCGTCATCGACCAGCTGCTGGAGAAGGCCGACCGCATCCTCGTCGGCGGCGGCATGGCGTACACCTTCCTCAAGGCCAAGGGCCACGAGGTGGGCATCTCGCTGCTCCAGGAGGACCAGGTCCCGGCCGTCCTCGAGTATCTGGCGCGGGCCGAGCGGCGCGGCGTGGAGTTCGTCCTCCCCGTCGACGTCCTGGTTTCGCCCGAATTCCCCGACCTGAAGGGCAAGACGCCGGCCAACCCCACCGTCGTCGCCTCGGACGCCATCCCGGCCGACCAGGAGGGCCTGGACATCGGCCCGAAGACCCGCGAGCTCTACGCCGCGAAGCTCGCCGACGCGGGCACCGTCTTCTGGAACGGCCCGATGGGCGTCTTCGAGCACCCCGACTACGCGAACGGCACCAAGGCCGTCGCGAAGGGGCTGCTGGACTCGAAGGCCTTCACCGTCGTCGGCGGCGGTGACTCGGCCGCTGCCGTGCGTCTGCTCGGCTTCGACGAGAATGCTTTCGGCCACATCTCGACCGGTGGCGGCGCCAGCCTCGAATACCTCGAAGGCAAGACGCTCCCCGGCCTCGCCGCTCTGGAGGACTGAACAACGTGACGGACCGCACCCCGCTGATGGCGGGCAACTGGAAGATGAACCTCAACCACCTCGAGGCCATCGCGCACGTCCAGAAGCTCGCCTTCGCCCTCAACGACAAGGACTTCGACGCCGTAGAGGTCGCCGTCCTGCCGCCCTTCACCGACCTGCGCTCAGTGCAGACGCTGGTCGACGGCGACAAGCTCAAGATCAAGTACGGCGCCCAGGACATCTCGGCGCACGACTCCGGTGCCTACACCGGTGAGATCTCCGGCCCGATGCTGGCCAAGCTCAAGTGCACGTTCGTGGCCATCGGCCACAGCGAGCGCCGCCAGTACCACGGCGAGAACGAAGAGATCTGCAATGCCAAGGTCAAGGCGGCCTTCAAGCACGGCCTGACCCCGATCCTGTGCGTCGGTGAGGGCCTGGACGTCCGCAAGGCGGGCAACCAGGTCGCCCACACCCTCGCCCAGCTCGACGGCGGCCTCAAGGACGTCCCGGCCGAGCAGGCCGAGACCATCGTGATCGCCTATGAGCCGGTGTGGGCGATCGGCACCGGCGAGGTCGCCACCCCCGAGGACGCGCAGGAGGTCTGCGGTGCGATCCGCGGCCGCCTCGCCGAGCTCTACAGCCAGGAGCTGGCCGACAAGGTCCGCATCCAGTACGGCGGCTCGGTCAAGTCCGGCAATGTCGCGGCGATCATGGCGCAGCCGGATGTCGACGGCGCGCTGATCGGCGGCGCGGCGCTGGACGCGGACGAGTTTGTGAAGATCGTCCGCTTCCGCGACCAGTAGCAGCTATGACGACGGGCCCGGCCCGTCGTACCCTGTCGGGGCCGGGTCAGGCGTCCAGTACGCCACCCGGCCCCGCACCATTTCAACCAGTCCCAGAGAGTTGGTCCAGCCGTGGTCATCGGGTTCTCGATCGCCCTCATCGTCTTCAGCGTGCTGCTGATGATGCTGGTGCTCATGCACAAGGGAAAGGGCGGCGGCCTGTCCGACATGTTCGGCGGCGGTATGCAGTCCTCGGTCGGCGGCTCCTCGGTCGCCGAGCGGAACCTCGACCGCATCACCGTCGTGATCGGTCTGCTGTGGTTCGCGTGCATCGTGGTCCTCGGCATTCTGATGAAGCTCGGCAACTGACATACCGTCGGAGGCGCGGCCTATCATGAAGGCGGCGTCCTTGGGCGGGGTGTAACTCCTGTCACTGGACGCGCGTTGGGCCTTACATAGACTGGAGCGCCCGCAGCGCAGCTGCTGTGAGAAATGCTTTGCAGCACCATTACGCAGGGAGTTACGACCGTGGCAAGTGGCAACGCGATCCGAGGAAGTCGGGTCGGAGCGGGGCCGATGGGGGAGGCCGAGCGCGGCGAGTCCGCGCCCCGCATCCGCATCTCCTTCTGGTGCTCCAACGGGCACGAGACACAGCCCAGCTTCGCCGGTGACGCACAGGTGCCGGACACCTGGGACTGCCCGCGCTGTGGATTCCCGGCCGGCAAGGACCGCGACAGCCCGCCGGATCCGCCGCGCACCGAGCCGTACAAGACCCATCTCGCCTACGTCCGGGAGCGCCGCAGCGACGCCGACGGTGAGGCGATCCTCGCGGAGGCGCTCGCCAAGCTCCGCGGCGAGATCTGAACGACCAGCAGAGACGATGTCCGGCCCGGCCGGAGGGACACCCGCCCTCCGGCCGGGCCGTTCCGCGTCCCGGGCGCCACCGGCACCGGCGCGGTGATACCTGCTCGTTGCACTGCTGACAGCCGCTCGTCCCTCAGCGGACAGATACCTCTCCCACGCTCGGGTTCTCCCCCGCTCTCGGCTCCGCTCGAGCGGGGGGACCCCATGCGCGGGAGGTGCCCCCACCGCGCCCTGATCAATTAGGTTGGGACACGGCGGGGTGCCGGTACGAGACGAAGAAGGCTGATGTCCGAGATGAACGCAGTAAGCCGCAGCAGGCTCGACCAGATGCCTGAGTGGACCGCGTTGAGCAAGCACCGGGAGCAGCTGGGGGAGGTGCATCTGCGCGAGCTGTTCGACCGCGATCCGGCCCGCGCCGAGCGGTACACCCTCCAGGTCGGTGATCTGCACCTGGACTACTCCAAGCACCTGGTCACCGATGAGACGCTGCGGCTGCTGGGCGAACTGGCCGCGGCGACGGGAGTTGCCGAGCTGCGCGAGGCGATGTTCCGCGGCGAGAAGATCAATATCACCGAGGGGCGCTCCGTACTGCACACCGCGCTGCGTGCGCCGGGCTCCGCGGTCATCAAGAGCGACGGTGAGAACGTGGTGCCCGCCGTGCACTCCGTCCTGACGAAGATGGCCACCTTCGCCGACCGGGTCCGCTCCGGCGGCTGGAAGGGCCACACCGGCCGCCGTATCAAGACGGTCGTCAACATCGGTATCGGCGGCTCGGACCTGGGTCCCGCGATGGCGTACGAGGCGCTGCGCGCCCACACCCACCGGGACATGCAGTTCCGCTTCGTCTCCAATGTGGACGGCGCCGATCTGCACGAGGCGGTACGGGACCTGGACCCGGCCGAGACGCTGTTCATCAT
>NZ_JBEZJZ010000149.1:0-16007 GCF_040651455.1 Streptomyces sp. NPDC048483 | reverse complement strand
GGCCTCGACGATCTCGCCGACGCGGACACGGTGATCATCAGCTCGGTGCCGGACGCCTGTGTCGAGCCCCCCCCCCGCACCGATCACGACGCCGCCGGCACCGGCACCCCGTTCCCGCGCCGCACCCCCGTGCGGAGTTCCAGCGCCCAATTGACGTCTTCCTTCGTGGGCCGGTTGCGGCCGGCGAGGTCGGCGGCCGTCCAGGCGACGCGGAGGACGCGGTCCAGGCCACGGGCCGTCAGCAGGCCGCATTCCAAGTCGCGTTCGGCCTGCGCGAGGGCTCCGGGATCCACCTGCCAGCGGGTTCTCAGCTCGTGTCCGGGTACCTCGCTGTTGGTGTTCCAGGGGGTGCCGGCGAAGCGGGCGGCGGCGCGTTCGCGGGCGGACCGTACGCGTTCGGCGACCGATGCGGTGGACTCGGCGCCGCGGCCGAGGGCGACCAGCTCGGAGCGGGCGACCGGTTCCACGGCGATCCGCAGGTCCACGCGGTCCATCAGCGGGCCGGACAGCCGCGCGCGGTAGCGACGGATCGAAGAGGGGCGGCATTCGCAGCCGCCTCCGGTGGTGCCGTGTCTGCCGCAGGGGCAGGGATTCGCCGCGAGAGCCAGGAGAAAGCGGGCCGGCATGCGCATCATGCCGGCGGAGCGGGCGACGACCACATGGCCTGCTTCCAGGGGCTGGCGCAGCGCGTCGAGGACGCGGGCGTTGCACTCGGCCGCCTCGTCCACGAACAGCACCCCGTGGTGGGCCAGGGACACGGCACCGGGGCGGGGCAGTCCGCTACCGCCGCCGACGAGGGATGCCATGGTGGCGGAGTGGTGCGGGGCGCAGTAGGGCGGGCGGTCGACGAGGGGCTGTCCTGGTGGGAGGGTGCCGGCGACCGAGTGGACGGCGGTGACCTCCAGGGATTCCTTGGGCGACAGGGGCGGCAGGAGGCCCGGGAGGCGTTCGGCGAGCATGGTTTTGCCTGCTCCGGGCGGGCCTTTGAGGAAGATGTGGTGGCGTCCTGCGGCGGCCACTTCCAGGGCGCGCCGGGCGTTGTGCTGGCCCGCGACGTCCGCCAGGTCAAGTGCGCGGTCGCCGGGTGGGAGGCCGGCGCAGACGCCCGTGCCGGGAACGGCGAGGCCGGACAGGAGGGGATCGGGTCGGCCTTCGGTGAGGGTGTGCTCGTCCTCGTCGGGCACCGGTTCGTCGCTGAGGACCGCGATGAGCTGACGCAGGCTGCGGATGCCGAGGACGGAGATACCGGGGACGAGTGAGGCCTCGGCGGCGGTCCGTTCCGGGACGACGACCTGCCGGTATCCGGCGTCGGCGGCGGCCAGGACGGCGGGCAGTACGCCGCGTACGGGGCGGACCCTGCCGTCCAGGCCCAGTTCGCCGATCATCATCAGGTCGGTGAGTTCGCGGGGGTCGAGGCGTTCGGCGGCGCCGAGGACCGCGCAGGCCACGGCCAGGTCGAAGCCGCTGCCGCTCTTGGGGACGGATGCGGGGCTGAGGCCGACGGTGAGCTTCTTCTGGGGCCATTCGGCGCCGGAATTCACCACGGCCGCACGCACTCGGTCCTTGGATTCGACCAGGCTCTTGTCGGGCAGCCCGACCAGGGTGAAGGCCGCGACGCCGGGTTCCAGGTCGGCCTGGACCTCGACGACGACACCCTCGACGCCGACCAGGGCAACGGAGCAGGTGCGGGCGAATCCCATCACGCCACCCCCCGTACGTGTTCGACCACGGGTGCGCCGCGGGCCGGGAGCAGCACGCCGATGACGTCGATGCGTACGCCGCCGGGCGGCGGGCCGCCGTGTCGCTCCAGCCAGCGCTCGGCGAGCAGTCGCAGCCGCTCGGTCTTGTGGGCCCGTACGGCCGCCATGGGGTGTTCGAACGTGGCTGCGCGGCGGGTTTTCACCTCGCAGACGACGAGGGCGTCGCCGTCGGCCGCCACGATGTCGATCTCGCCGTCCCGGCAACGCCAGTTACGGTCCAGGATCCGCATGCCGGCTTCGACGAGGCGGCGGGCGGCCAGGTCTTCGCCGTAGCGGCCGAGCGCCCGCCGCGGATCCGTCGTAGTGGCGGATGGAGCTGCGGATGGAGCGGCCGACGGGGTGGGCGCGGGGGTGCGGCGCTGTGCGGCCCCGCCTCCCGGCTTCCGGCCCCTCGCGCTCCCGGAGCGCCCCGCGCCCTCTGTGGTCCGTGCGGTGTTCCCGGCCCCCCGGCCGGCCTGCGTGGCGTTCATTCGGCACCACCTCCGGCACCGACTGTGACGCTTCCGCACAGCTGTATTGGATCTTGGTGGATAACCGGTCGGTTGTGGACAACCTCGTCACCCGCAGGGGGCAACGGCGGCCCCCGCCGTCAGCTGCCCGGCAGATCGAGGTCGCTCTTGTTGAGCTCCTCGATGTTCACGTCCTTGAATGTGAGTACGCGCACCTGCTTGACGAAGCGGGCCGGGCGGTACATGTCCCAGACCCAGGCGTCGGCCATCGAGACCTCGAAGAAGACCTCGCCCTGCACCGAGTGCACCTGCATCTCGTAGTCGTTGGTGAGGTAGAAACGACGCTCGGTCTCGATCACATATTTGAACAGTCCGACGACGTCGCGGTACTCCCGGTAGAGCTTCAGCTCCATCTCGGTCTCGTACTTCTCGAGGTCCTCGGCGCTCATGGCAGATCCCCTTCAGCCTTGCGTCCCCCTATTGTGCGTCAGACCCGCTCGGTCGCCAGGAGCACCGGCGCACTCGGGGGCCCTTCGTCGAGCAGCGTGCGCAGCAGCTCGGCGAGTCTGGTCGGATACACCGTCTCATGCGACGCAGACAGTTCCTTCGCAGTCCACCACCTCAGTCCCGAGACGCTGCGTCGCTCCAGGTCCGTCTGCCCGGCCATGTCGGTGGCAGTACGGTCCGTACGTCCCAGGTAATACCACTCCTCCTGGTCCCAGCGCCGCCCGTCGAACGGAAAGGAGCAGCGGCGTTTCCACAGGACGGGGCCGAGGGCGGCATCGGTGATGCCGGTCTCCTCCGCGAGTTCGCGGTGGGCGGCCTCTTCGTGGGTCTCGCTGCCTTCCAGGCCGCCCCCGGGGGTGAACCACCAGGTATCGGAGGGGTTGTCCGGTTCGAAGCCGTGCAGGAGCAGGATCCGGTCATCGGGGTCGAGCAGGACGACCCGGGAGACCTGGCGTACCTCGGTGGTGTCGTCGGCGGCCGTTTCCGGGGACTCAGTCATGGCTGCGGGCTTTCCGGGTCCGGCGCCGGGCGATGGGGCCGTAGGCCGCGCCGCCGAGGACGAGGACCGCACCGGCGACGACGGCGAGGGCGAGGGGCCGGACAGGGCCGGGCTGTGAGACGCCGCCGGGGAGCGAGGCGAAGCTGCTGGGGCGCTCCATCACGCCGATGCCGGAGAGCGGCCAGGCGCGGGCGTCGACGCGGGCCTGGACGGCGCTGCGCGGGACGGCGCCCCGGTCACCGTCGGCGAGGTGGACGCGGGAGTCGAGGGAGTCGCTGCGGTGGTCGCCGAGGAGGAAGAGCTGGCCGGCAGGGACCTTGGTCGAACGGAAGCCGACGGGGGAGGCGGGTCCGTTGCCGTGCAGATACGGTTCCTCGACGGGCTTCCCGTTGATCGTGAGCCTGCCCTGCTTGGTGCAGCAGGCGATCGTGTCGCCGCCGACACCGACGACGCGCTTGACCATCGGCAGCTGACCCCAGGCCTTGTCCTTGAAGACGACGATGTCGCCGCGGCGTATCTCGGCGCCGTCCACCTTTTCGGCCAGGACCCTGGCGCCGACGGCGATCGTCGGCGACATCGAGTCGGTCGGCACCGTGTAGGGACGGTAGATCAGTGCCGCCCATACGAAGCCGCCCAGGAACAGCACACAGCCGACGGCCACGGCCAGACCGGACAGCACACTGCCCGTGGTCCGGCCGCGGCCGTCGGTCCTGCGTTCCGTACTGCTGCTCATCCCAGCGCTCCCACCCTGCGGGCGGCGCCCGCGTTCGAAGATCTGGGACGGCACCCTACCTGGGGTAACGCTCCCCGGTAAGCACCTGGGGGCGCTCCCCGGTCGGCACCTGGGAGTGCTGCCTGGTCAGCCTCCGGCGGCGCCAGAGCACCAGCGGAAGGGCGCCGGCGAGGCCCAGCGTGGCCGGGGCCGCCGCCATGGCCTTGTTGATCCCCGGCTGGTCGAAGGTGTCGGGCACCGGCAGCGTCGCCCAGCGGTCGATGGGCCAGGCGATGGTGAAGGCGCGGCCGACGACCTCGTCGACCGAGACCGTGCCGCCTCCCTTGAGGTTCTGGTGGTAGCGGGAGTCGAGGGAGTCGTCCCGGTGGTCGCCCATGACCCAGATGCGGTCCTTGGGGACCTTGATCGGGCCGAAGGCGCGGTCACCGCAGGGGGTGGCACCGGGGAAGATGTACGAGTCCTCGTTGAGCGCCTTGCCGTTGACCTTGACCGGGCCGGTGCCATGGCACTCGACGGTGTCGCCGCCGACCGCGATGACCCGCTTGATCAGGTCCTTCTCCTCGGCGGACGGCATCAGGCCGATGAAGCTGAGGACCTTCTGGACGGGGTTGGGCTCGGGGGTGGGCGTCTCGTTGAGCCAGTGTCCCGGGTCGTGGAAGACGACGACCTCGCCGCGCTGCGGCTTCGACCCGAACCACGGTGTCAGCTTGTCGACCAGCACCCGGTCCCCGCGCTGCAGGGTGTCCTGCATGGAGTCGGAGGGGATGGAGAACGCCTGTACCAGGAATGTCTTGATCAGCAGCGCAAGGACCAGGGCGATGCCGATGAGGATCGGCAGCTCCTTCCAGAAGGCGCGTGGCTTCTTGGCCTTCTTCACGCTGCCGTCCTCCTCCTCGTCCGCCGAACGGTCGGAGAGGCCGGACGGACCGGTCCGTGCCGACCGCTGTGACTGTGGCCGATGCACGGAACTCGCCGCCTGCTGCGGGGGCTGGGACTCACCCTGCCCCGCCGGCTCTTCGGGCTCTTCGGTTCCGGACCGCGCGCCGACCGCCAAGTCCCCCACATCTGCTCCTTACTCCGCGCATTCGCCCGCCCGTCAACCGGTGCAGGCCCACCACTCCCATAACGAGCGGGAGTTCCGCAGGGGTCGGGAGTACAGCCAAACTCTCGGGGGACAGCCTATTCGGCGCACCTGTGGACGCCGCCTTCGCGCCCGGCGCGTCGTGCACCGTGGCAAACGTGTCGGGCTCTTCCAGTTGCCGCCAGTGGCCCACCGGCCAGGCGATCACCACGGCCTGACCGACGACGTTGTCCTCCGAGACCGTGCCACGGTACGGCTCGTCCAGGTGGAAGCGCGAATCGGCGGAGTCGGAGCGGTGGTCACCCATCACGAAGATCCGGCCGGTGGGGACGTTCACGGTGAATTTCAGCGTGGAGGGCGGGTTGCCGGGGTGGACGTACGGCTCGGCCAGCGGGGTGCCGTTGACGGTGACGCGGCCCTTCTTGTCGCAGCATTTGACGGTGTCGCCGCCGACCCCGATCACCCGCTTGATCAGGTCCTGTTCATCGTCGGACGGCAGCAGCCCGATGAAGGTCATGAAGTCCTTGAACTGCTTGACGCCCACCGGCGGGTCCCCGGCCAGACGGCTCTTCTCGTCCGGGGGCAGCCAGTTTCCCGGGTCCTTGAAGACGACGACGTCGCCGCGTTCCGGCTTGGCGCCGAACCAGGGCGTGAGCTTGTCGACCAGCACCCGGTCGCCGATCCTGATCGTCTGCTCCATGGAGCCCGACGGGATCACGAACGCCTGCACCAGGAAGGTCTTCAGTACGAGGGCGATGGCCAGCGCCACGCCGATGAGGATGGGGATTTCCTTGAGGTAGGAACGCTGCCTGCGGCGTTTGATGCGCTTGGCCTGGCGGCGCCGCTCGGCCCGTCCCCCGGTCGCGCGGCGGGTGCGGGCCGCTGCCGTACCGCCGCCGCGCTCGTCGCCGCCCGCTGCCTGCCCGTCGGTGCCGGGCGTCCCGCCGTCCGGTGCCGTGGTGTGACGGCCCCCGTGGCGGGGCTTGCCGCGGTTACCCACGGTGGCCTGCCGGGGCGGGTATGCCGTCGAAGGAGCGCGGGGCGTCGAGGGTGGTCCAGCGGCCGACCGGCCAGCTGATCCAGTCGGCCCGGCCGATCACCTTGCCGACCGGTACGGTGCCGCCGCCGGCCTCACCGAGGTGGTCGCGGGAATCGCTGGATCTGGCGCGGTGGTCCCCCATCACCCACAGCTTGCCTTGCGGCACCACGATGTCGAAGTCCACCGAGGACGGCGCGTCCCCCGGATGGAGATAGCCCTCGCTGACGGGATTTCCGTTCACTTTGATCCGCCCCCGTTTGTCACAGCAGGTCACACGGTCGCCACCGACCCCGATCACCCGCTTGACGTAGTCGGTGTCCGCGGGCCGGGCGAGGCCCAGCGCCGCGCCGGCCCCGCGCAGCAGCGCCGTAACGGGATTCTCCCCCGCGTTGCTGTGAACGAAAGAGCCGGTGCCGTCGAACACCACCACATCGCCGCGCGCCGGCTCACCGCCGAAGCGGTACGCCAGCTTGTTGACCAGCACCCGGTCGCCGATCCGCAGCGTGTTCTCCATGGAGGAGCTGGGGATCAGAAAGGGCTGCACGACAAAGGTGCTGAGCAGGAACAGAAAGGCCAGGCAGCAGGCGAGGAGGGTGAACGGCCGGGCGCGGAAACGCGCGGAGCGCGACCGCTGCTCCGGCCCCTGGTCGGGGGCGGGAGAGGGGTCGCGCTCCGTGAGCTGTGCGTCGGTGTCCATCGGGCCCTGAGCCTATCCGGCCGGGTCCGGACGCCGTACGCGAGCCGGGGTTTGCGTTGCCTCCGGCGCAAAAATCGCGGTCCGGGGCGGGCGGGCTCAGCGCTCGCGCTTCTCCTTGATCTTCGCGGCCTTGCCGCGGAGCTCACGGAGGAAGTACAGCTTGGCGCGACGGACGTCACCGCGGGTCACGACCTCGATCTTCTCGACGATCGGGGTGTGCACGGGGAAGGTGCGCTCGACGCCGACGGAGAAGCTGACCTTGCGGACCGTGAAGGTCTCGCGCACGCCGGCGCCCTGACGGCGGATGACAACGCCCTTGAACTGCTGCACACGGGAGCGGTTGCCCTCGATGACGCGGACGTGGACGTTGACGGTGTCACCCGGGCGGAAGGCCGGGATGTCGCTGCGCTTCGACGCGGCGTCGACGGAGTCGAGAAGGTGCATGACCTGCTGCTTTCTTCGCTGATGCCACAGGTCATCAACGGGATGTCGGAAAAGGATGTTCTGGTTGCCGTTCCGTCGGGCGGGCGTCGTTCCCCCTGTGGCAGGGGCGCGCGCCGGACGCACACAGCAGCGGCCTATTCTTCCACGGCTTCACTCGTGCGCCCAAATCGGCCGTCCGTTCCCGGTGCCCAGCCCAGCGCGGCGAGGATGTCGCGGTCCTTCTTGTCGAAGGCGGCGGGGTCGGCGCGCCCGATCAGGTCGGGGCGGTTGAGGTCGGTACGGCGGAACGCCTCGTCGCGGCGCCAGCGGGCGATCTTGCCGTGGTGGCCGCTGAGCAGGACGTCGGGGATGGTGCGGCCCCGCCACTCGGGGGGCTTGGTGTAGACGGGGCCCTCCAGGAGGTCGGCCATCGCGCCGGGGGCGAAGGAGTCGTCCTGGTGGGAGGCGGCGTTGCCGAGGACGCCGGGCAGCAGCCGGGCGATGGCCTCGACCATGACGAGTACCGGGGCCTCGCCGCCGGCCAGGACGTAGTCGCCGATGGAGACCTCGCGGACGTCGAGGCGGTCCCCGTACTCCTCGATGACCCGGCGGTCGATGCCTTCGTAGCGGGCGGGGGTGAAGACCAGCCACGGCTTGGCGGAGAGTTCGACGGCGAGCTGCTGGGTGAAGGGCTTGCCGCTGGGGGTGGGCACGACGATCACCGGAAGGGCCTCGCCCTCCCCGGAGGTGATGACGGAGTCCAGCGCCGCGCCCCACGGCTCGGGCTTCATGACCATGCCGGGGCCGCCGCCGTAGGGGGTGTCGTCGACGGTGTGGTGCTTGTCGTGCGTCCATTCCCGCAGGTCATGGATGCGCACGTCGAGCTGACCGCGGGCGCGGGCCTTGCCGACGAGGGAGACGTTCAGCGGCTCCAGGTATTCGGGGAAGATCGTGACGACGTCGAGGCGCATCAGCTGTCCTCGCGGCTCGAGGCGATCTCCGCCTGGCTCTCGTCGAGGAGGCCGGGCGGCGGGTCGATGACGGCGCGCTGCTCCTCGAGGTCGATCTCGGGGACGATCTCGCTGACGAACGGGATCATGACCTCGCCGCCGTCGGGCTTCTTGACGATCAGCAGGTCCTGGTAGGGAAGGTGGGAAACCTCGGAGATCCGGCCGACGGTGGTGCCGTCACGGGTGACGACATCGAGGTCGATCAGCTGGTGGTCGTAGAACTCCTCGGGGTCCTCGGGGACCTCCTCGGGGTCGACCTCCGCGATCAGCAGGGTGTTGCGCAGCGCTTCGGCGGCCGTACGGTCCCCGACGCCCTCGAAGCGCAGCAGCAGCCGGCCGCTGTGCACCCGGCCGGTGGCGATGGTCAGCGGTCCGACGGAGGACGGATCGGTGGCGAGGACGGCCCCGGGGCCGAGCCGCAGTTCGGGCTCGTCCGTGCGTACCTCTACGGTGACCTCGCCCTTGATGCCGTGGGCGCGGCCGATGCGGGCGACTACCAGCTGCACTACTGCTCCTTGCGGCTGAACCGCCACCGCTCTCGCGAAGGTGGTCGCTCGCCGTCGTGGTTCCTCAATTGATGGCTGCGGTCCGAAGGAAACCGCCTCTAACGGGTACGGGCCGGGGTGGGCCGACGGCCCTCCCCGGCCCGAGCCGGTGTTCAACTTGTCAGCGGACCTGGTCCACGTCGACGAGGTCGACGCGGATTCCGCGGCCGCCGATGGCGCCGACGACAGTCCGCAGGGCGCGTGCGGTGCGGCCGTTGCGGCCGATCACCTTGCCGAGGTCGTCGGGGTGGACCCGGACCTCGAGAACGCGCCCGCGGCGCAGGGTGCGCGAGGCAACCTGCACGTCATCGGGGTTGTCGACGATGCCCTTGACGAGGTGCTCGAGGGCTTCCTCGAGCATGCTCAGGCCTCGGTCGACTCGGAGGTGGACTCGGCCGCAGCCTCGTCCGCCTTCTTGTCGGCCTTCTTCGCCTTCGGGGTGATGGCCTCACCCTTCGGCTCGTCGCCGGAAGCCTTGGCGGCGGCCTCGAAGAGGGCGCGCTTGTCGGCCTTGGGCTCGGCGACCTTCATCGGCGCCGGGGCCGGCAGACCCTTGAACTTCTGCCAGTCGCCGGTGACCTTGAGGATGGCCATGACGGGCTCGGTCGGCTGCGCGCCGACGCTCAGCCAGTACTGGGCACGCTCGGAGTTGACCTCGATGCGCGAGGGGTTCTGCACCGGGTGGTACAGACCGATCTCCTCGATGGCCCGGCCGTCACGGCGGGTACGGGAGTCGGCGATGACGATGCGGTAGTGAGGCGAACGGATCTTGCCCAGACGCTTCAGCTTGATCTTGACTGCCACGGGAGTGGTGTCTCCTGGTCTTGACGTGGTGGGGCACAACGGGATGCCACGTGGGGTTGCGGTACTCGGGGTGCCCGATGGACGCGTCAGCCGGAGGAGAGAGGGGTCCTGTGCGGCTGTCGAGTACAGCTGGCCATTGTGCCACACGCCCTGAGGTCAGCCGACCGCGGCCACTTCGGGGATACGGAACGGCTTGCCGCAGCCGCCGCAGACGATCGGCGCCTGGGCCAGCACGGACGGCACGACGCGGACGTTGCGCCCGCAGTCGCAGACGGCCTTGACACGGACGCCGCCTCCGGAGGAGCCGTGCCGGGCGGCCGGGCCGCGGAAGCTGCGGGCGGTGTCGGTGGCGGTGGCGACGGTGTGTGCCTTGAGGGCTCTGGCGAGGCGCTCGATGGTGGGGCGGTAGCGCCGTCTGGCTTCGGGGCTGAGCGTGACCAGGGAGAAGCCGCTGCTGGGATGCGGTTCGTCGACGTGATCCAGGCCCAGCTCCTCGGCGATCGCCAGGAACCGGCGGTTGTGGTAGCGGCCGGCACGGGAGGTGTCACGGATGCCGCGGGCGGCGGCGATGCCGTGGACGGCCTCATGAAGCAGCCGTTCGAAGGAGAGCTCGGCGCCACAGGCGGACGAGGACTCTCCGATCAGGGACTCGGGCGCGGCCAGGTCCGGCAGCTCGGGGTGGTGCCGTTGAATATCGGCCCACGCGAGCGCCAGCTCGGCGGCGAGAACAGGCGGTGTCGTGCTCACGTCGTAACAACGAGCCGAGGCCGTCCAGTGTTCCGATTCCGGGGCATCCCAAATAATTTGCACGTACCAGTCAGTTTCTGGTCATGGGCCGCGCCGGGGGCGCGGCGCCCGATCCCGTGCGATCCCCGCAGAAGACGCCCAGCACCCCTCAAGCCGGGGCGTACCCCCGCGTACGCCGCACGGCGTAATCCACACGCCCGACGGAGCGGTGCTCCCGGCGGGGATGTTACGGCCCACCGTAGGGGTACGGGGCGCCGTACGCCGAAGTGGAGCACGACACCCGGGTGGCGCCGGCGTGGCGGACCGGCGCGGGCCGGGGCAGGCTGGAACGGCGCTCAGGGCCGCGGGCCCGGCGCATACGGGGGCGCGCGGGAGACAACCCCGGCGCACCCTCTGGACGGCCGGACGGATGCGCAGTTGTCTGGATTGCGGGGGCGCACAACGCTCGGACACGGGGGCGATCGGCACTGAACAGCTTCGGTTCTCGGCGAATAGGGGCGCTTTCGATGTCACCCACGCTCGTGCGGCACCAGCTTCCGGCCTCCGGTTCCCTGCACGGTGGAAACCTTCCCGATCCGGCGGGTGCGCGGGCGCGGGCCCGCGACTGGGCCGAGATCCAGGAGCGGATGCTGGTGCCGCTGTACGAGGCCGCGTACGACCGGCTGGGGATCGGGGCCGGCACGCGGCTGCTGGGCCTCGGCTGTGGCGCGGGGCTGGCACTGCTGCTGGCGGCGGCGCGGGGTGCGCAGGTCAGCGGGGTGGATACGGACGAGGTGCGGCTGGCGCTGGCGCGCGAACGGCTGTCACCGGACGGCGGGCCCCAGGAGGCCCGGCTGGTCAGCGGCGGGCCACAGGCGGCGGCCGGGGGTGCGCCGTTCGATGTGATCACCGCGTTCCCTCCGTCGGGCTGTGCGGGCACCGTCGAGGAGCTGACGGCGTCGCTGACCGCGGCGGCCTCTCTGGCGGAGCGCGGCGGTGCGGTGGTGCTGGGCGGGTGGGGCCCGGTGGAGCGGTGTGCGACGGCCGGGGTGCTGCGGGTGGCGCAGCGGTCGGCCGACCCCGCGAGCGCCTACGGCATCGGCTCCGCCGGCTGGCGGCCCAGCGGACGGGACGATCTGGAGGACCTGGCGGAGCGGGCGGGCCTGCGGCCCGACGGTTCGGGGCGGGTGGCCTGCCCGTTCGGGTACGCGGACATGGCGAGCGCGGTGCGCGGGCTGCTGTCGACGGGCGTCTTCGACGCGGCGCTGGAGGTGACCGAGCGGCGGCAGGTGGAGAAGGAACTCGGCGAGGCACTGCATCCGCATCAGCGGGCGGACGGGACGGTGTGGATGCCGAATGTATTTCGGTACCTGGTGCTGCGTATTGCCTGAGCCGACGTTTTGGCTTCCCGCCATTGCTCCCCCACTGCCTGAAGGGCGTGGGGAGCAACGGCGAACAACCACCGCGGCGCCGCAGCCGACAACGCGGGGCGCAAGCCAAGCGCAGCGGACCGTTAGCCCATGAACTTCTTGAACTCCTCCGGGAGTTCGAAGTTCTGCGGCTGCTCGCTGCCCTGCGGCAGGCCGAACGGGCTGCCGGACTGGCCGGCCTCGCGGCGGGCGGCCGCGGCCTCTTCGTCGGCCTTGCGCTTCATCGGGTTACCGCTCTTGCGCTTGCCCTTGGCCTGCTTGACCTGCTTCTTCTTCCGGCCGGCGCCGCCGCCCATGCCCGGCATGCCAGGCATGCCAGGCATGCCGCCGCCCTGGGCCATCTTCGACATCATCTTGCGGGCGTCGAAGAACCGCTCCACCAGGTTCTTGACGGTGCTGACGTCGACGCCGGAGCCCTTGGCGATACGGGCGCGCCGCGAGCCGTTGATGATCGTCGGGTCGTGGCGCTCGCCCGGCGTCATCGACTTGATGACGGCGGCGGTGCGGTCGACCTCGCGCTCGTCGAGGTTGTTGATCTGCTCCTTCATCTGGCCCATGCCGGGCAGCATGCCGAGCAGCTTGGAGATGGAGCCCATCTTGCGGACCTGCTCCATCTGGGCCAGGAAGTCGTCGAGGGTGAACTCCTTGGGGCCCTTCGCCAGCTTGGCCGCCATCTTCTCGGCCTCGGCCTGGCTGAAGGTCTGCTCGGCCTTCTCGATGAGGCTGAGCATGTCGCCCATGCCGAGGATGCGGGACGCCATGCGGTCCGGGTGGAACGCGTCGAACTCGTCCAGCTTCTCGCCGTTGGAGGCGAACATGATCTGCTTGCCGGTGACATGCGCGATGGAGAGCGCGGCACC
The DNA here is from genome assembly GCF_040651455.1 of Streptomyces sp. NPDC048483. Taxonomy (NCBI): domain Bacteria; kingdom Bacillati; phylum Actinomycetota; class Actinomycetes; order Kitasatosporales; family Streptomycetaceae; genus Streptomyces; species Streptomyces sp. NPDC048483. The sequence goes on along the minus strand of NZ_JBEZJZ010000149.1, from coordinate 3,444 downwards.
ACCGCGGGCGTCACCGTCGAGCTTGGAGAGCACCACGCCGTCGAAGCCGACGCCGTCGCGGAACGCCTCGGCGGTGTTGACCGCGTCCTGGCCGATCATCGCGTCGACGATGAAGAGGATCTCGTCCGGGCTGACCGCGTCACGGATGTCCGCGGCCTGCTGCATCATCTCCTGGTCGATGCCCAGGCGGCCGGCGGTGTCGACGACGACGACGTCGTACTGCTTGGTCCGCGCATGCTCGATCGAGTCCTTGGCGACCTGGACCGGGTCGCCGACGCCGTTGCCCGGCTGGGGACCGTAGAAGGCGACGCCCGCGCGCTCGGAGACGACCTGCAGCTGGTTGACGGCGTTGGGGCGCTGGAGGTCACAGGCGACCAGCAGCGGACTGTGGCCCTGGCCCTTGAGCCAGCGGCCGAGCTTTCCGGCGAGAGTGGTCTTACCGGCGCCCTGGAGGCCGGCCAGCATGATCACGGTCGGCGGCTGCTTGGCGAAGCGGAGCCGGCGGGTCTCGCCGCCGAGGATGCCGATGAGCTCCTCGTTGACGATCTTGATGACCTGCTGGGCGGGGTTCAGCGCCTGGGAGACCTCGGAGCCCGCGGCGCGCTCCTTGACCTGCTTGATGAAGGCGCGGACGACGGGGAGGGCGACGTCGGCCTCGAGCAGGGCGATCCGGATCTCGCGCGCGGTGGCGTCGATGTCCGCCTCGCTCAGGCGGCCCTTGCCCCGGAGGTTTTTGAAAGTACTCGCCAGGCGGTCGGAAAGCGTATCGAACACGGCGGTCGTCGATCCTCGGGGTCGGGGGCGGGGTCCAGTCGGCTTCTAGGGTATCCGCCCCCGCAAGCGGCGCGGGCCGGACCGGTGCGCGGTGCGCTACAGGAGGGCGGACTGCACCGACGCGGCGAGCGCCTGCGCCGCCGCCTCCGCCAGCGGCCGCCCGTCCGGCCCGGTCACATAGAAGGCGTCCACGGCGTTCGCTCCCAGCGTGCTGATGTGGGCGCTGCGGACCCGGACCCCGGCCGTCTCCAGCGCCCGCCCGATCCGGTGCAGCAGCCCGTGGGCGTCCTGTGCCCGCACCTCGATGACGGTCGCCGTACGGGAGGTGCCGGGGGCGACGGTCACCGTGGGCGGCGGGGCGAGCGCGGCGCGGGTACGGCGGGCGTAGGCGCGTTCGCGTTCGGCGAGGCGCGCGGGGATGTCCAGGGAGCCGTCCAGGGTGCGGTGCAGGTCCACCCGCAGCCGGTCGGCGTCCGGCAGCGAGCCGTATTCGGCGGCCACCCGCCAGCTGAGCAGGAGGACCGGGCCGTCCCCTATGGGGTCGAGGGTGCGCAGGTCGGCGGCGCGGACGGTGAGGCGGTGCAGGGCGAGGACGCCGGCCGCGGCGGGCAGGACGCCGGGCTGGTCGGGGACGGCGATGTGGAGTTCGACGCCGACGGGTTCCTGCGCCTCGTGCTCCATGGGGGCTTCGGCGCGGGTGTGCAGGGCCAGGACCGCACCGCCGGTGCGCCCGGCCTCGACGGCCAGCCGCTCCTGCTCCGCGGTGGGCTCGCCGTCGCCGCCCGCGTCCGGCTCGGCCTCCCCCGCGAGCCGCGCGGCGACCCGTTTGACCAGGTCGGCGACGAGACCGCCGCGCCACGCGCTCCAGGCGGCGGGCCCGGTGGCGAGCGCATCGGCCTCGGTCAGGGCGTGCAGCAGCTCCAGGGTGCCCGCGCTGCCGACCGCGTCCGCGACCGCGCCGACCGTGGCCGGGTCGTCCAGGTCGCGGCGGGTGGCGGTCTCGATGAGGAGGAGGTGGTGGCGTACGAGGGCGGCGATCACGGCCGTGTCGCGGGCCTCGAAGCCGAGGCGGGCGGCCATGTCCCGGGCGAGGGTCTCGCCGGCCACCGAGTGGTCGCCGGGCAGGCCCTTGCCGATGTCGTGCAGCAGGGCGGCGATCAGCAGGAGGTCGGGGCGGTGCACCCGGCGGGTCAGGGCGGAGGCCCGGACGGCGGTCTCGACCAGGTGGCGGTCGACGGTCCAGGTGTGGACGGGGTTGCGCTGCGGGCGGCAGCGGACCCGTTCCCACTCGGGCAGCAGCCGCGTCACGATGCCCTCGGCCTCCAGGGACTCCCATACGGGAACGGTGGGCGCGCCCGCGCCCAGGAGGGTCACCAGCTGCTCGCGGGCCTCGGCGGGCCAGGGCACGGGCAGCGGCCGGGCAGCGGCGGCGGTGGCGCAGCGGCGGATGGCGTGGGGGGCCAGCGGCAGCCCGGCCTGGGCGGCGGCGGCCGCGGCGCGCAGCACCAGCACCGGGTCGTGCTCGGGCCGGGCGGAGCGGGCGAGAACGGCCTCGCCGTCGAGTTCGACGACGCCCTCGGTGAGCGGGGAGCGCTCCCCTCGGTCTGCCGTGCGGCCGGACAGCAGGCTGCGCAGCGTGGGCCGGACGGAGCGGGCGCGCAGGACGCGGCCGACCTCGCGCCAGGTGACGTCGGCGGCGTAGGAGAGGGTGCGGGCGGCTTCGTAGGTCTGCCGGAGCAGGACGTCGGCGTCGGGCACGCCGAGGGCGGTGGCGACCGGGCCCTGTTCCTGGAGGGAGAGCCGGTCGGCGGCGCGGCCGGTGACCAGGTGGAGCGCGTCGCGGGTGTCCAGGAGGCGGGTGCGGGCGGCCTCCAGGCCGCCGCGCGGGGCGTCGGCGAGCCAGGAGGCGGCGACGGCCCGCAGCGCGGTGGCGTCCCGCAGCCCGCCCTTGGCTTCCTTGAGGTCCGGTTCAAGGAGGAATTGCAGCTCGCCCTGCCGCTCGGCGCGCTCCTGGCACAGATCGTGCAGTTCGGGCAGCCGCTTGGGGGCGCTCTCGCGCCAGTCGGCGTAGGCGGCGGTGCGCAGGGAGGCGGTCAGTTCCGGGTCGCCGCCCAGGTGGCGGGCGTCCAGCAGGCCCAGCTGCACCTTGAGGTCCTCGCGGGCGGCCTTGCGGGCCTCTGCGGGGGTGCGTACGGAGTGGTCGAGGTCGAGGCCGAGGTCCCAGACGGGGTACCAGAGGTGGTCGGCGAGCTTGGCGACCGCGCCGGGGTCGGCGCGGCCGTCGTGCAGCAGGAGGAGGTCGAGGTCGCTGCGGGGGGAGAGTTCGCCGCGGCCGTACCCGCCGACGGCGACCAGGGCGACGCCGGTGACGCCGGCCTCGGCGGCGGCACCGGCCAGGAGGGCGGCGAGCCAGTCATCGGTGAGGCGGGCGAGAGCCGCGCGCCGGTCCGGCCCGGTGACCGCTTCGTCCTGGAGGAGGCGCACCCGGGCGGCGGGGTAGCCGCCTGCGGGGAGGGGTCCCGCGCCGGTCGTCTCATCGGCACTTTCCGTCAACAGCTGCTCCTTGGCCGCATGGTGTCGCGGTGGGCCCGCCTTCGCGCACTCTCAGCGCTGTGGCGCTCCCCTGTCGGAATGTGCATTTGTTCGATCACACAGTACCAGCGAGCGGTC
>NZ_JBEZJZ010000148.1:0-16073 GCF_040651455.1 Streptomyces sp. NPDC048483 | reverse complement strand
ACCAGAAGCGCCCGGCCCGAGGACGGACCCCCGTGCGTCCCCTCCGGCCCCCCGGCACCAACAGACCCCGCCCGCCACCAGCCCCCACCAACCCCAGCGGCACCCGCGAACGGCGGCGCCCTCAGCCCCCGTTCGTCAACCCGTCCACCAGCTCGTCCGCCGCCCGATACGGATCCGTCTCGCCGGCGACGATCCGCTCGGCCAGCGCATCCAGCCGGCGATCTCCCCGGAGATCGCCGATCCGCTCCCGCAGCGCCGTCACCGCAATCGTCTCGACCTCCCGCGCCGCCCGCACCCGGCGCCGCTGGGCGAGCGCCCCGTGCTCCTCCATCCAGGCGCGGTGCTTCTCGAGCGCCTCAACGACCTCGTCGATGCCCTCGCTGCGCGCCGCGACCGTCTTGACGATCGGCGGCCGCCAGTCGCCCGGCGCCCGCGCTTCGCCCAGCCCCAGCATGTGATTGAGCTCACGGGCGGTGGCGTCGGCGCCGTCCCGGTCGGCCTTGTTGACGACGTAGACGTCGCCGATCTCCAGGATTCCGGCCTTGGCCGCCTGGATGCCGTCGCCCATCCCGGGGGCCAGCAGCACCACGCTCGTATCGGCCTGCGAGGCGATCTCCACCTCGGACTGCCCGACGCCGACCGTCTCGACGAGGACCACGTCACAGCCGGCCGCGTCCAGGACGCGGATCGCCTGCGGGGCCGCCCAGGCCAGCCCGCCCAGATGGCCGCGGGTGGCCATGGAACGGATGTAGACGCCGGGGTCGGAGGCGTGCTCCGACATCCGGACGCGGTCGCCGAGCAGCGCGCCCCCGGAGAACGGCGAGGACGGGTCGACGGCGAGGACGCCGACCCGTTTGCCCGTCTTGCGGTAGGCCGTCACCAGCGCGGAGGTGGTGGTGGACTTCCCGACGCCGGGTGAGCCGGTCAGCCCGACCACATAGGCGTTGCCGGTGAGCGGCGCGAGTGTCGCCATCACCTCGCGCAGCTCCGGTGCCGCCCCCTCCACGAGGGAGATCAGCCGGGCCACCGCCCTCGGCCGGCCCTGCCGGGCCTGCTCCACCAGCTGCGGGACGTCCACCATTGCTGCCCGTCTCCTTCGGCTCGCTCCGTTGCGCGGTTACTTACCCGGTACGCGGATGATCAGCGCGTCGCCCTGGCCACCGCCACCGCACAGCGCGGCGGCTCCCACGCCACCGCCCCGGCGGCGCAGCTCCAGCGCGAGGTGCAGCACGATGCGGGCGCCGGACATGCCGATCGGGTGGCCCAGGGCAATCGCACCGCCGTTGACATTCACCTTTTCCGGGGATACCCCGAGGTCCTTCATTGACTGCACGGCGACCGCCGCGAACGCCTCGTTGATCTCGATCAGGTCAAGATCCCCGACGGCCAGGCCGTACTTCTTCAGGGCGTGGTTGATGGCATTGGACGGCTGCGACTGGAGCGAGTTGTCGGGGCCGGCGACATTGCCGTGCGCGCCGATCTCGGCGATCCATTCCAGGCCCAGTTCCTCGGCCTTGGCCTTGCTCATCACGACGACCGCGGCCGCGCCGTCGGAGATCTGCGAGGAGGTGCCGGCGGTGATCGTGCCGTCCTTGGCGAAGGCCGGGCGCAGCTTGCCGAGGGACTCGGTGGTGGTGTCGCCGCGGATGCCCTCGTCCTGGCTGAAGAGCACCGGGTCGCCCTTGCGCTGCGGGATCTCGACGGGGGTGATCTCGGCCGCGAAGAGGCCGTTCTTCTGGGCGGTCGCGGCGCGCTGGTGGGAGCGCGCGGCGATCTCGTCCTGCTCTGGCCGGGCGATGCCGAGGCGGGTGTTGTGCTTCTCGGTGGACTCGCCCATCGCGACGCCCTCGTAGGCGTCGGTGAGGCCGTCGTGGGCCATCGCGTCGAGCATCTCGACGGCGCCGTACTTGTAGCCCTCGCGGGACTTGGGCAGCAGGTGCGGGGCGTTGGTCATGGACTCCTGGCCGCCGGCGACGACGACGTCGAACTCGCCGGCGCGGATCAGCTGGTCGGCCAGTGCGATCGCGTCGAGGCCGGAGAGGCAGACCTTGTTGACGGTGAGCGCGGGGACGTTCATCGGGATGCCGGCCTTGATGGCGGCCTGGCGGGCCGGGATCTGGCCGGCGCCGGCCTGGAGGACCTGGCCCATGATCACGTACTGCACCTGGTCACCGCCGATGCCGGCCCGGTCGAGGGCGGCCTTGATGGCGACCGCGCCGAGGTCGGCGCCGGAGAAGGTCCGGAGGGATCCCAGGAGCCGACCCATGGGGGTGCGGGCTCCCGCCACGATGACGGAGGTGGTGCCGTTGGTTGCAGACATGCGATCCGGCCTTCCTTTGCAGGGAAGTTAACGAGGGTTCCCGTCAATGTACTGAGCGGTACGCCCGGGGTCATCGGGAAGCGGGTGTGATCGCGCGCACGTTGCGTAACCAGCCGTGAGAGCGGTGCACTGGAGCCATGCTGACGCGAATCGACCACATCGGGATCGCCTGTTTCGACCTCGACAAGACTGTCGAGTTCTACCGTGCCACGTACGGATTCGAGGTGTTCCACTCCGAGGTCAACGAGGAGCAGGGCGTCCGGGAGGCGATGCTGAAAATCAATGAGACCTCCGACGGCGGCGCCTCGTATCTCCAGCTCCTGGAGCCGACCCGGGAGGACTCCGCGGTGGGAAAGTGGCTGAAGAAGAACGGTGAAGGTGTGCATCACATCGCCTTCGGTACGGCGGATGTGGACGGGGACGCCGCGGCCGCCCGGGACAAGGGTGTGCGGGTGCTCTACGACGAGCCGCGGACCGGGTCGATGGGCTCCCGGATCACCTTCCTGCACCCCAAGGACTGTCACGGAGTGCTCACCGAACTCGTCACCGCCGCGCCGTCCTCCCCGACGGACCACTGACCTTCGCGTTCCCCGGCCGGTAGAGTGCACCTTCGGCCGGGGTACGGGAGTGGGGCTCGGTCCATACTCTGCCGATGATCTGACACCATTTCTTCGGAAGGGTCAGCTCCGATGGGCGCGAGTCCGGTACGACGTGACGTGTACGGGACGAGCATCCGCAGGACGGAGTCGGCCGCCACCATGACCAGGGGACGGATGGGACCGCGCAGTGCGGGGCAACGACCGCTACGAGGCTGACGACCACCTCTCGCAGTTCGAGGCCGAGATGGAGCGGCTGAAGACCGAGCGGGACAAGGCCGTCCAGCACGCCGACGACCTCGGCTATCAGGTCGAGGTGTTGCGCGCCAAGCTGCATGAGGCGCGCCGCAATCTCGCGACCCGCCCTGCCTACGACAACATCAGCCACCAGGCCGAACAGCTGCTGCGCAATGCGCAGATCCAGGCGGACCAGCTGCGGACGGACGCGGAGCGGGAGCTGCGCGACGCGCGGGCGCAGACCCAGCGGCTGCTCCAGGAGCAGGCCGAGCGGCAGTCCCGGCTGGAGTCCGAGCTGCATGCCGAGGCGGTCACCCGCCGGCAGCGGCTCGATGAAGAGCTCAATGAGCGCCGGCAGACCGTCGAGTCGCATGTCAACGAGAACGTCGCCTGGGCCGAACAGCTGCGGGCCCGTACCGAGTCGCAGGCCCGCCGCCTCATGGAGGAGTCCCGGGCGGAGGCCGAGCAGGCGCTGGCGGCCGCGCGGGCCGAGGCACAGCGGCTGGCCGAGCAGGCCCGCGAGCGCCTTGACTCGTCGGCGGAGGATGCGCGCGCCGAAGCGGAATCCATCCTGCGCCGGGCGCGGACGGACGCCGAGCGGCTGCTGAATGCGGCCTCCAACCAGGCCCAGGACGCCACCGATCAGGCCGAGCAGCTGCGGACGACGGCCGGTACGGAGTCGGAGGAGGCGCGCCGTCAGGCGGCCGAGCTGACCCGTACGGCCGAGGCGCGGATCCAGGAGGCGGACGCGGCGCTGCGCGAGGCGCGCGCCGAGGCGGAGAAGCTCGTCGAGGAGGCCCAGCAGGCCGCGGGCAAGCGGCTGTCGGCCACCGAGTCGGAGAACGAGCAGCGCACCCGTACGGCCAAGGCGGAGATCGCGCGGCTGGTCGGGGAGGCCACCAAGGAGGCCGAGGCGCTCAAGGCCGAGGCCGAGCAACTGCGCGCGGATGCCCGTACGGAGACCGAGCGGCTGATCGCCGAGGCGCAGGAGACCGCGCGGTCGAAGGTGGCGGAGGACTCCGCGGCGCAGCTGGCGAAGGCGGCGCGGACGGCCGAGGAGGTGCTGACCAAGGCGTCCGAGGATGCCAAGGCCACCACCAGGGCTGCGGCCGAGGAGGCCGAACGGCTGCGCAGCGAGGCCGAGTCCGAGGCGGACCGGCTGCGCGAGGAGGCGCACGACACGGCGGCGCAGCTCAAGGGCGCGGCGAAGGACGACACGAAGGAGTACCGCGCCAAGACCGTCGAACTCCAGGAGGAGGCACGGCGGCTGCGCGGCGAGGCGGAGCAGCTGCGGGCGGACGCGGTCGCCGAGGGCGAGCGGATCCGCAGCGAGGCCCGCCGGGAGGCCGTGGGGCAGATCGAGGAGGCGGCCGGGTCCGCCGAGGAGCTGCTGGGCAAGGCCAAGGCCGATGCGGAGGAGACCCGTTCGGGTGCCGTCGCGGAGAGCGAGCGGGTCCGGACCGAGGCCATCGAGCGGGCGTCGGCGCTGCGTCGGCAGGCCGAGGAGGCGCTGGAGCGGGCGCGTGCGGAGGCCGAGCAGCTGCTGCTGGAGGGCACCCAGGCCGCCGAGACGCTGACCACGACGGCCGAGGACAGCGCCCGGGAGCTGCGCGCGGAGGCCGAGCGGGCCGCGGAGGAGAAGCGGTCCGAGGCGCAGGGCGAGCTGGACCGGCTGCACGCCGAGGCGGCGGGCAGGGTCACCGCCGCCGAGGACGAGCTGCGCGATGCGCGCACGGAGGCCGAGCGGCTGCGCCGGGAGACGCAGGAGGAGGCGGCCCGGCTCAAGGCCGAGGCCGCCGACCGGCGCCGCGCGTTGCAGCAGGAGGCCGAGGAGGAGGCCGAGCGGCTGCGCGCCGAGGCGGCCTCGGATGCGTCGGCGGCGCGTTCCGAGAGCGAGGCGGTGGCCGTACGGCTGCGCAGCGAGGCGGCGGCCGAGGCGGAGCGGCTCAAGGCGGAGGCGCAGGAGACCGCGGACCGGGTGCGCGCGGAGGCGGCGGCGGCCGCGGAGCGTACGGGTACGGAGGCGGCGCAGGCGCTGGCGGAGGCCCAGGAGGAGGCCGCGCGGCGGCGCCGGGAGGCCGAGCAGCTGCTGGGTGAGGCCCGTGAGGAGGCCCACCAGGAGCGCACCGCGGCGCGGGAGCAGTCCGAGGAGCTGCTGGCGTCGGCCCGTACGCGGGTGAGCGAGGCGCAGGCGGAGGCGGAGCGGCTGGTCGAGGAGGCGGACCGGCGCGCGGGCGAGCTGGTCGCGGCGGCCGAGCAGACCGCGCAGCAGGTACGGGACGCGGTCGCGGATCTGCACGAGCAGGCCGAGCAGGAGATCGCCGGGCTGCGGTCGACGGCCGAGCATGTCGCGGAGCGTACGAAGTCGGAGGCGCAGGAGGAGGCGGACCGGGTCCGCAAGGACGCCTACGACGAGCGGGAGCGCGCCTCGGAGGACGCGGCGCGAGTGCGGCGCGAGGCGCAGGAGGCGTCCGAGGCCGCGAGGTCGCTTGCGGAGCGGACGGTTTCCGAGGCCCTCGAGGAGGGCGAGCGGCTGCGTACGGAGGCGGCCGGCGTTCTGGACGAGGCGCGGCGGGACGCCAACGCGGCGCGGTCGGAGGCGGCGGAGCAGGCCGACCGGCTGGTGTCGGAGGCGAGTGCGCAGGCCGCGAAGCTGGTCGGGGACGCGACGGCGAAGGCGCAGCAGCTGCGGACGGAGGCGGCGGATGCGCTGGCGGCCGGTGAGCAGGATGCGGCGCGGGCCCGTGCGGAGGCACGGGACGATGCGAACCGGATGCGGTCGGACGCCGCCGGGCAGGCCGATGCGCTGATCGCCGAGGCGCGGTCGGAGGCCGAACGGATCGTCACCGAGGCCACCGAGCTGACGTCTTCGGCGCAGGACGATGCGAACCGGATGGTCCGGGAGGCCCAGCAGGCCGCCGACCGACTGCGCGCGGAGGGCGAGCAGCAGGCGCACCTCATGGTCACCGAGGCGTCCGAGACCGCGGAGCGGCTGCGGACGGAGGCGGCCGAGGCGCTGGAGACGGCGCGGACGGATGCTCAGCAGACGGGCGACGAGGCGCGCAAGGCGGCCAACAAGACGCGGTCGGACGCCGCGCAGCAGGCCGACGAGCTGATGTCGGAGGCCGGTACGGAGGCCGAGCGGCTGCGCGCGGAGGCGGCGGAGACCACCGCCACCGCCGAGCGCGACGCGGACTGTACCCGGGCCGATGCCCGCGAGCAGGCGGACCGGATGCTTGCCGCGGCCACCGCGGAGGCGGACCGGATGCGGGCGGACGCGGCCGAAACGGTCACCGCGGCGCAGGAGCACGCCAATCGCACCCGTAACGAATCCGCCAAGGTCAAGGAGGACGCCGAGGCCGAGTCGGAGCGGCTGCGGACGGAGGCCCAGCAGGAGGCGGACCGGTTGCTGGACGAGGCCCGCAAGGGTGCCGCCAAGCGGCGCGGGGACGCCGCCGAGCAGGCCGATCAGCTCATTGCCAAGGCGCAGGAGGAGGCGCTCAAGACGGCCACCGCGGCGGAGGAGCAGTCCGACACGATGGTCGGGGCGGCCCGTAAGGAGGCCGACCGGCTCGTCACGGAGGCGACGTCCGAGGGCAACGCGCGGGTCGAGAAGGCCCGTACGGATGCCAACACCCTGCTGGAGGAGGCCCGCGGGGACGCCACCGCCATACGGGAGCGTGCTGAGGAGCTGCGGGCCCGGGTCGAGGGTGAGGTCGAGGAGCTGCACGACCGGGCGCGCCGGGAGTCGGCGGAGGCGATGAAGAACGCCGGCGAGCGGGTCGACAAGCTCATTGCGCAGGCCACCGAGCAGCAGGTGGAGGCGAAGGAGAAGGCCGACCAGCTGCTGTCGGACGCGAACAGTGAGGCGAGCAAGGTCCGGATCTCGGCGGTGAAGAAGGCCGAGGGTCTGATCAAGGAGGCCCAGAACAAGCGGGCCGAGGCGGAGCGCAACGCGGAGCGGATGCGTAGCGAGGCGGAGGCCGAGGCCGGCCGTATCGTGGACGAAGGCAAGCGTGAGCTGGAGGTCCTGGTGCGCCGGCGGGAGGACATCAACGCCGAAATCTCCCGCGTTCAGGATGTTTTGGAGGCGCTGGAGTCCTTTGAGCTGCCGACGGGCGGTGCGGAGGGCAAGGGCGCCGTCAAGACGGCTGCTGGGGCCGGTGCAACTCGTTCGAGTGGCAAGCCGTCTGAAGGGTAGCCACTCGAACGAGGGGTCATTCTCCATTCCAAACGCGCAACGACTCGATGACACGCCGTTAAGACCCCTAGGATTCCCCTTATCACCTCACCGGTCTCTTTCGACAGGAACCCCATGAGCGACACATCCTCCCCCTTCGGCTTCGAGCTCGTGCGGCGTGGGTACGACCGCGGTCAGGTGGACGACCGCATTACCAAGCTCGTCGCTGACCGCGACAGTGCGCTGGGCCGCATCACGTCGCTGGAAAAGCGGATCGAGGAGCTGCACCTCGAGACGCAGAACGCCCAGGCTCAGGTCAACGACGCCGAACCGTCCTACGCAGGCCTCGGTGCACGCGTCGAGAAGATCCTCCGTCTCGCCGAGGAGGAGGCCAAGGACCTGCGCGAGGAGGCCCGCCGGGCCGCCGAGCAGCACCGCGAGCTGGCCGAGTCGGCCGCCCAGCAGGTTCGTAACGACGCCGAGTCGTTCGCCGCCGAGCGCAAGGCGAAGGCCGAGGACGAGGGCGCCCGGATCGTCGAGAAGGCCAAGGGCGAGGCGGCCACGCTGCGTTCCGAGGCGCAGAAGGACGCGCAGTCCAAGCGCGAGGAAGCCGACTCCCTCTTCGAGGAGACCCGCGCCAAGGCCGCCCAGGCCGCCGCGGACTTCGAGACGAACCTGGCCAAGCGCCGCGAGCAGTCCGAGCGCGACCTGGCCTCGCGTCAGGCCAAGGCCGAGAAGCGTCTCGCGGAGATCGAGCACCGCGCCGAGCAGCTCCGTCTGGAGGCCGAGAAGCTGCGCACCGACGCCGAGCGCCGTGCCCGCCAGACCGTCGAGACGGCCCAGCGCCAGGCCGAGGACATTGTGGCCGACGCCAATGCCAAGGCCGACCGGATCCGCAGCGAATCGGAGCGCGAGCTGGCGGCGCTGACCAACCGCCGCGACTCCATCAACGCGCAGCTGACCAACGTCCGCGAGATGCTGGCGACGCTGACCGGCGCGGCGGTCGCCGCGGCCGGCGCGCCCGGCGACGAGGAGCCCATCTCCCGCGGCGTCCCCGCCCAGCAGACCCGCTGACGGCCGTACGGCTGTTTCCCGCGCCCTCGTACCGCCGCGTGGCGGTGCGGGGGCGCGGCGGCGTGTCGGGGCGGCTCCCGGTGGCGAGGGCCCCGGGGCGCCCTTAGCGTGCTGTACATGATCGAGCTCGAGGGGCTGACGAAGCATTACGGCGACAAGGTGGCGGTGGACCACCTCACGTGTACGGTGCGGCCCGGCATCGTCACCGGCTTCCTCGGCCCGAACGGCGCGGGCAAGTCCACGACCATGCGGATGATGCTCGATCTGGACAATCCGACCGAGGGCACGGTCCGTATCGACGGCAAGCACTACCGCCAGTTGCGGGATCCGCTGACCTGTATCGGCGCCCTGCTGGACGCGAAGGCAACACACGGCGGCCGGAGCGCGTACCATCATCTGCTCTGTCTGGCGCAGAGCAACGGCATTGGGCGCAGCCGGGTCGCCGAGGTGCTGGACGCCGTGGGGCTGAGTTCGGTCGCGGGGAAGCGCTCGAAGGGCTTCTCGCTCGGCATGGGCCAGCGGCTGGGCATCGCGGCGGCGCTGCTGGGCGATCCGGAGATCCTGATGTTCGACGAGCCGGTCAACGGTCTCGATCCCGAGGGCATCCACTGGATCCGCAACATGATGAAGAACCTCGCAGCTCAGGGCCGTACGGTTTTTGTCTCCTCGCACCTGATGAGCGAAATGGCACTCACCGCCGACCATTTGATCGTGATCGGCCAGGGCCGCCTGATGGCGGACACCTCGATGGCGGATTTCATTCACAAGAACTCGCGCTCCTACGTCCGGATCCGCTCCCCCGAGCAGGAGATGCTGCTGGATGTGCTGCACGCCGAGGGCATCAGCGCGGTGGCGGTCGGCAACGGCTCGCTGGAGATCGACGGGGTGCCGGCCGCCCGGCTGGGCGAGATGGCCGCCCGGAACCGGCTCGTCCTGCACGAGCTGAGCCCCCAGCAGGCGTCGCTGGAAGAGGCATTCATGCAGCTCACCGCCGAGTCCGTGGAGTATCACGGGCACGAGGACCGGCCGGCCGCGGTGCGTCCGGGACTGCCGCCGCTGGACGGCATGCCGGTACAGCCGGAGGGCTGGGGCGCGGACTGGGAGAAGCACCGGCAGAGGAAGGGGGGCTGACCGATGGCGGTGGTCGCGCAGGTACTGCGCTCGGAGTGGACCAAGATCAGGTCGGTACGGTCGACGGTGTGGACGCTGGGCACGGCCGTCGTGGTCACCATCGCCCTGGGCGTGCTGATCTGCATCCTGGCCCGGAACGACTTCACGGCCATGTCGGCCAACCCCCGGGTCACCTTCGACCCCACCAACATCAGCTTCGCCGGGATGGGCCTGGGCCAGCTCGCCATGATCGTCTTCGGGGTGCTGGTGGTCTCCAACGAGTACAGCACCGGCATGATCCGCGCCTCGCTCGCCGCCGTACCGCAACGCGGCACCTTCCTCTTCTGCAAGCTGCTGGTGGCCACCGCGCTGGTCTTCGTCGTCGGCCTGGCAACGAGCTTTATGACGTTCTTCGCAGGCCAGGCGGCACTGGGCGATCACCGGGCACAGATCGGCGACCCCGGGGTACTGCGCGCCGTGATCGGCGGCGGCCTCTACATGACGCTCATCGCGCTGTTCTCCATGGGCGTGGCCGCGATGCTGCGCAGCCCGATGCTCTCGCTGGGCGTCCTCATGCCCTTCTTCTTTTTGATCTCCAACATCCTGGGCAATGTCTCGGCCACCCGGAAACTCGGCCGCTACCTCCCCGACCAGGCCGGCCAAAAAATCATGCAGGTCGTCCCCCGGACCGCCGAGGACGTGCCGTACGGCCCCTGGGGCGGCCTGGGCATCATGATCGTCTGGACGCTCGCGGCACTGGCGGGCGGCTTCGTACTCCTCAAAAAGCGCGACGCGTAACCACCGCGCCCGGCACCGCCTCCGGACGGCCCCGCACGGCGGCACCGGCCCGTCGTAGGTGCGGAGGCACCGGCCCGCCGCACATGGGGGAGGCGGCAGGGCGCACGGAATTGACGGGAACCGTCAACACCCCGATAGCCTCATAACTCTCACGGGGGCACACGCACGGCCCCGACCATCTCGCGAGGGGCGGAGCATGATCGAGGCAGTCGGCCTGACGAAGCGCTACGGCGCCAAGACGGCCGTACACAACCTGTCGTTCCAGGTACGGCCGGGTACCGTCACCGGCTTCCTGGGGCCCAACGGCTCCGGCAAGTCGACAACGATGCGGATGATTCTGGGGCTGGACACCCCCACCTCGGGGCACGCCACCATCGCCGGCCGCCCCTTCCGCAAGCTGCCCAACGCACCGCGCCAGGTCGGCGCCCTGCTCGACGCCAAGGCCGTACACGGCGGCCGCAGCGCGCGCCAGCACCTGCTGAGCCTCGCCCAGCTCTCCGGCATCCCGGCCCGGCGGGTCGACGAGGTGCTCGGTGTGGTCGGCCTCCAGCAGGTCGCCTCGCGCCGTTCCAAGGGCTTCTCGCTCGGTATGGGCCAGCGGCTGGGCATCGCCGCGGCGCTGCTCGGCGATCCGCAGGTGCTGCTCTTCGACGAGCCGGTCAACGGTCTCGACCCCGAGGGCATCCTGTGGGTGCGCAATCTGATGAAGCAGCTGGCCTCCGAGGGCCGTACGGTCTTTGTCTCCTCGCACCTGATGAGCGAGATGGCGCTCACCGCGGAGCACTTGATCGTCATCGGCCGTGGACAGCTGATGTCCGATATGACGGTCAAGGACTTCATCTCGGCCAACTCCGCCGATTTCGCCCGGGTGCGTACCCCGGACACCGAGCCCGAGCAGCGCGAGAAGCTGACCGCCGCGCTCGGTGAGGCGGGCGGGCAGGTCACGCCGGAGGCGGACGGGGCGCTGAAGGTGACCGGACTGCCGCTCCCCCGGATCAGCGATCTCGCGCACGAGGCCGATGTCCGGCTGTGGGAGCTGTCGCCGCACCAGGCCTCCCTGGAGGAGGCGTACATGCGGCTCACCCAGGGCGCCGTGGACTACCGCTCGACGACCGACCAGCGGTCGGGCCTGCAGCAGCAGATGCCTGCCGGATATGCGCCTGGCCAGGGCCAGCCGAACCCCTACGCCGCGCAGGGCCCGTACGCGCAGCAGGCGCCCGCCGCTCCGGGGCCGGGTTACCCGCCCCCGGGGCAGCCTGCGGGTCACCCGTACGGGTCACCCGAGCAGTACGGCGCACCCAACCCTTACGGGCAGCAGCCGCAGCACGCCGCGCCCATGCCGCCGGCCGCCGCTCAGCCCGCCCCCGCCGCCATGCCCATGCCGCAGAACGAGGACGCCCGATGACCAGCCCTCAGCAGCCGCAGCCCCAGCCGCAGCCTGAGCGGGGACCGCACGAGACCGGCGCGCACCAGCAGCCGACACCGGCGGCGCCGCCGATGCCGCCGGCCGCGCCGCCGGCGGCCGTGCCCCAGCCGGAGCAGCAGGCCCAGCAGCCCGCGCCGGGCCCCGGGCTCGCCAAGGAATCCGGCACGATGATGCTCCAGGCGCAGCAGCCGCCGGAGCAGCCCGCGCCCGCGCCCGCCCAAGAGGCCGGCACGATGATGCTCCAGGCCCAGTCGCTCCCCCAGGCCCCGCCGCAGCCTCAGCCGCTCGCGGCGCACGGCCCCGGCAGGGACGCGGGCACGATGATGCTCCAGGCCCAGACCGCCCCGGGGCCCCAGGCGCAGCAGGCCCCGGTGCCCCCGCAGGCCCATCCCCAGCAGCAGCCGCAGCAGGCACCCCACTGGCAGGCCGGTCAGGCGGGTCAGGCGGGTTACGTCTCACCGATCCCGGTGAACAACACCCACCTCGGTCACGCCCTGGCCTCCGAGTGGACGAAGATCCGCTCGGTGCGCTCGACGCTCTGGACGCTGGGCGTGATGGTCCTGCTGTTCGTCGGCATCGATGTGCTGATCGCCGGCCTGCTGTCCGCCTCCGGCCACGCGGTCGGCAACAAGCTGGCGTTCTCGTTCATCGGCCTCCTGCTGGGCACCTTGTGCATCATTCCCCTTGGCGTCCTGGTCATCTCCTCCGAGTACGGGACGGGGATGATCCGTACGACCATGACCGCCTGCCCCAGCCGGGCGCGGGTGCTCACCGCCAAGGCGGCCGTCTTCTTCCTGCTGTCCTTCGTCGTCACGACGCTCGCCGCCGCCGTGGTCACGCTGCTCTCCACGGCCGTGCTGGACGGCCGTGAACCGACGGCCGATCAGTGGCTGCGCGCCACCGTGGGCGATGGTCTGTATGTGTCGCTGCTCGGCCTGCTGGCGCTGGCGGTCGGCTCGCTGCTGCGGCATTCCGCGGGTGCGATCAGCGCGATGCTCGGGCTGGTGCTGCTGCCGATGCTGCTGGCGATGTTCATGGCCGTCTCGGACAGCCTCAGGGACATCGCCACGGCACTGATCAACTACTCGGTCCCCAACTCACTGGCGGTCCTCCACGACGCCCCGTTCTTCAGGGGCTCCGGCCCGGAGGGCTGGACGCCGGTGCTGATCCTCGCCGGGGTCACCGCCGCCGCCCTGGCCGCCGCCTTCGCCGTCCAGGAGAAGCGCGACGTCTAAAGGGGACGCTCAGGACGCTCAGTACCTGGGCGCATTACGGGACCGCTGGAGCCGCGCGCTCCGGCGGTCCCGTGCGTTCCAGCACGCCTTGTGCCAGTGCCGGCGGTCGTCGACATCGCCGTGCTGCGGCCAGGCGACGACATGCGGCATTCCGGGCGGGATCTCCTGGTCGCAGCCGGGGCAGCGGTAGTGCTTGGCCGCTCCGGAGCCGCCCACCTGCCGTACGACCCAGTCCTCGCCGCGCCACTCCTCGGTCGTTTCCAGGCCGTAACGGTCACCGCCCGTGCGGTCGATGGGGTTCGCACCGCCGCGCTGGCGGTTTCGACGCGGGGACACTGAGCACCTCGGGGAATCTGCGGGGTCACGGGTTGTCACCAGCGTACGCGGCCCGGTCACGGGCGGAACCCGCCCGGCAAGTTTCTGCGATCATCGGGAAATTTCGCGTCAGGCCGTGCCCTTGGCACGTGTCAGACGTTGTTGCCTGTAAGGGGGAGGCCGCGTCGGCTGCGAGGAGGCAGAGAGCGATGCGCGTTGGGGCTTTCATCCTGGCCGCTCAATTTCCCGGCCAGGGACAGGGGGAAGCACTGCACCGCGCGGTGCGCTCCGCGGAGGTCGCGGAGGAGGCCGGGCTCGCCGATGTCTGGCTGGCGGAACACCACTTCGTGCCGTACGGCGTGTGCCCGAATGCGGTCACACTGGCCGCGCTGCTGCTGGGCCGCACCCGCCGGATCGGGGTCGGTACGGCGGTGAGTGTGCTGCCGACCCAGCATCCGGTGACGCTCGGCGAGCAGGCGGCGCTGCTGCATCTCACCTCCGAGGGGCGGTTCACGCTCGGCGTCGGCCGGGGCGGGCCCTGGGTGGATCTCGAGGTCTTCGGCGCCGGGCTCGCCGCGTACGACCACGGCTTCGCTGAGTCGCTCGATCTGCTGCTGCGCTGGCTGCGCGAGCCACGGGTCGGCGCGGCGGGCGAGCGCTATGCATTCCGGGAGGTGGCGGTCGTACCGCGGCCCGACGAGGCACTGACCGATCCGGACGACACCGTGTCCGGGCCGCCCGTGGTGGTCGCCTGCACCTCGCCCGCGTCCGTACGGCTGGCCGCCGAGCGCGGGCTGCCGATGCTCCTCGGTATGCACTGCGACGACGAGGAGAAGGCGGACATGGTCGCGCTGTGGCGGTCGGCGGCGCTGGCGGCCGGCCGGGACGGCGACGAGGTGGCCGCGGCCGGGCATGTGTCGGCGGGCGTGGTGCAGATCGCCGACGCCCGCCGGGACGCCGAGGAGACGCTGACGAAGGCGATGCCCGGCTGGCTGCGGCAGGGCCTGGGCGCGCATGTCACGGTCGACGGCCGCTATCGCGCCATGCGGGATCCGCTGGCGTATACGGAGCTGCTGTGCGGGCTGCATCCGGTCGGCCCGCCGCGACTGTGTGCGGACCGGCTGGCGGCGTCGGCGGAGCGTACGGGCATCAAGCGGTTCGCGCTGCTCGCCGAGGGCTCCGGCGATCTTGCCGCCACCGAGGAGAACGTCCGGCGGCTCGGTGCGGAGGTCCTGCCGCAGCTGGCCTGACTCCGCCGGACGGGGCGGAGCGGCGCGCGGTGTTCCCCGGTTCTGGGGTGCTGCGGTCATGCGATGCGCCGTACTTCCGGGGAGGTCATGCCGTCGGCCGGTGGTGCTGCCGCTGGCGCGTGGGCACGGTGGGTGCCTCCCGCGTGGTGCGCAGCGGCAGCAACTCCGATCAGCAGTCGCGCAGTTCCGGCGACTGGTTCAGCAGCTGACCCCGGATCGAGGTGAATTTGGCCAGGCGGCCGTCCACGGCCGGGTCGAGCGGGAAGACCGCGACCCGGTGGCAGTTCTGAAAAGCGAGGCGCACACCGAAGTGGCGCTCCAGCGAACCGCGGATGGCGTCACTCGCCAGTGCGCGCAGCAGCTGGCCGCGCGCCTGCTCGTCCGGCGGCGGCGTCTGGTTGTCGGCGAACTGACCGCCGTCCACCTTCAGCTGGGCCACCAGAGAGCTGATCATCCCCCATGCGTAGGGGAGGGAGTTCCGGACGCAGTCGACAAAAGCGGCTTCGTCGACCTCGCCTCGCTCGGCCTGTTCGAGGAGGGCCGGTGAGACGTCGAGCGACATGAGGTTCTCCTCTCGCGGCCCCGCCGGGACGGACGGGGCCTCAGGGATGGGACTCGGGGTTTCGCGACACAGCGTGTTCGCCTCACGACCCCCTGCTTCAACGGTATGCCGCGCAAGAGGCACGCACCAGGAGATTGCACATACAACCGGCCATTGGTGAGCGCCGGGGGTGCGGGGATTTCCCCCGTAAAGAGACCGTGGCGCAAGGGCGAATCGCGCGGGCGGCCCCCGGTCGAGTAGCGTTTCGCACCATGCGTCTCGTCATCGCCCGCTGCTCCGTGGACTACGCCGGCCGGCTCACTGCCCACCTCCCCTCGGCCCCCCGCCTCATCCTCGTGAAAGCGGACGGCTCCGTCTCCATTCACGCGGACGACCGGGCCTACAAACCCCTCAACTGGATGTCCCCGCCCTGTTCCCTCAAGGAGGGGGACGGCGATGTGTGGACGGTGGAGAACAAGGGTGGCGAGAAGCTCATCATCACCCTGGAGGAGGTCCTGCACGACTCCTCGCACGAGCTCGGTGTCGACCCCGGCCTCATCAAGGACGGTGTGGAGGCCCACCTTCAGGAACTGCTCGCCGACCGGATCGAGACGCTCGGCGAGGGCTACTCCCTGATTCGGCGTGAATACCCCACTGCCATTGGCCCCGTGGATATCTTGTGCCGGGACGCGGACGGCCAGACCGTGGCCGTGGAGATCAAGCGGCGGGGCGAGATCGACGGTGTCGAGCAGCTGACGCGCTATCTCGAACTCCTCAACCGTGACCCGCACTTGGCGCCCGTCAAGGGCATCTTCGCAGCTCAGGAGATCAAGCCGCAGGCGCGGGTGCTGGCCACGGACCGTGGCATCGGCTGCGTGGTCCTGGACTACGACGGCCTGCGCGGCATCGAGGACGACAAGCTGCGCTCGGGGCCCTGGAGCCGCCGTCGGCGGGCGTGAGCACCAGCGAGCCGGCCTCGCCCTTGGTGAGG
>NZ_JBEZJZ010000147.1:0-16317 GCF_040651455.1 Streptomyces sp. NPDC048483 | reverse complement strand
TTCCGATCTGGCGGCGGGAAGCCGTAACCGCCCTGGGTGCCGGGACCCGGAGCGGGGCCGGGGCCGGGCGCCGGCGGCGGGAAGCCGTAACCGCCCTGGCCGCCCTGGGTGCCGGGCCCGGGCATGCCGGGCGGCGGGGCGAAGGACGACGACGTCGTGGAGTGGGTCAGGAAGTTGTAGTGGCAGGTCTCACAGACCGGCGCATTCGCCATCCGCGGCGTACCGCACTGCGGGCACAGCTCGGGCGGCGCGGCCTGATCGGGGCCGGGCTGCCCGGGCGGGGGGAAGCCGTAGCCGCCCTGGGTGCCGGGACCCGGAGCGGGGCCGGGGCCGGGCGCCGGCGGCGGGAAGCCGTAGCCGCCCTGGCCGCCCTGGGTGCCGGGGCCGGGCATACCGGGTCCGGGCATACCGGGTCCGGGCATACCGGGCGGCGGGCCGGGCTGCCCCGGCGGCGGGCCCTGCGGCTCACCGGGGGGCGGGCCCTGCTGCTGGGGCGGCGGCGGGCCGGGCTGGCCGGCGGGCGGCGGCGTGTTCAGGAACCCCGCAGGCAGGGAGGGCGGCGGCGGGACAGCGCCCGCCATCCTCTGGCCGCACACCTCGCACCAGTCTTCGGCCACCGACTGGTGTCCGTTCGGGCAGGTCGGCATGTCGGTTCTTCCCCCTCCGTACCTTTTCTTCCAGTGGTACTTCTTGGTACTAGTCGCGGTATTTCTTCGGCTGTTTTGTCACGCGAGCGGTTTTTGTCGAGCGCGTGGCGAGGGTCATCTCGCCCGCGTCGGCCACCTTCGCCTTCAGTCGCACAGTACCGGTCGCCGCATCGGCGACGCTCACCACCTTCGCAAGGAGTTTCGCACTTTCCGCATTCCGGGAGGCATTCGTCCGCTGTGCGGCCGGGACCGATTTCGCGGTGGCACGACCCCCGTCATCCGATTTACGGGTATCGATTCCCTGTTGAATGAGTTGTCCCGCCTGTCCCTTCTATTCGGCCGGTCCTGCCGCCGCCGAGGGGGCGGGGAACGGCACGACCGCCACCGTGACGTTGTCGTGGCCCCCGCCGTCGAGCGCGTGGGTGACCAGCGTCCGGGCGGCGTTCAGGGGCCGGGCGGGTGAGTCGAAGGGCAGTACCGCGGCCATCTGCACGGCGGACTCGGCGTAGTTCCACAGTCCGTCCGTGCACACCAGCACCACGCCGGGCCCGTCCGGTTTGAAGGTCACGGTGTGCGGCTCGACCTCGTACGCATCCGCGCCGAGCCAGCCGGTGATGGCGTGCGCCCGTTCGTCGGCGTTCGCCTCGGCCTCGGACATCAGGTTGCCGGCGATCATCTGCGCGGCCCAGGAGTCGTCCTCGGTGAGCCGGGTCGGGGGCGCCGTACGGTCGTTGGGGATCCAGTACCCGCGGCTGTCGCCGACCCACCCGATGGTCAGCAGCCCGCCGCCGATCACCGCACCCACGAAGGTGCAGGCGGGGGCGTTCTGCTGGCGGTGTTCGTCGTGGACGAGGGCGGGGTCGGCGGCCAGGGCGTCGACCGCCGCGGAGGCCACCATGATGGCGTCGTGCATCGCCTGCTGGGGATGCGTACCGCGCGGCAGTGACGCCAGCAGCGCCTCGCCGGCGGCCTCGGACGCCGCCCGGGACGCCTCGTCCGGCCGGGTCGCCGAAGAGACGCCGTCGCAGACCACCGCGACCACGGCGGGCGAACCGTCCGGCAGGGCGGTGGCCCGCAGCGCGAAGAAGTCCTCGTTGCGGTGGTGCCGGTGCCCGCGGTCGCTGACGGCCGCGATACCCGCCAGTTCCCGCTCCATGTGGTCGCGTTCGGGCGGTCGGCCGTGGCCGCAGTGGTCGCAGACGCCGTCGGCGTCCAGGGCGCCCGCGTGGCAGGTCGCGCAGAGGTGGAGGGTGTCGTCGGGGGACTCGGTGGGGTCACCGGGCTCGGCGGCCGCCGGGGCCGGGGCCTCGGCCGTACCGGCTTGCGGGGCTTCCTCGGCCTCGGCGGACGCCGTGGCTCCGGTGGCTTCCGCCGCCTTCGCCGCCTCGGCGGCTCCCGCGGCCTTCGCGGTTCCGGCCGCCCCCGCCGCGGCGTCGGCGACGACCTCGTACCCGACAACCCGGGGATCGACGCGCCGGTCGGCGAGCGGCTTGGCGGGACCCTCCGCACCGGGGCCCTCCGCACCGGGGCCCTCCGCACCGGGACCCGCCGCGCCAGGGCTCGGCACGGGGCCCGGCACGCCCGGACCCTCGGCGCCGGGGCCCACATCGGCTCCGCCCGCACCGGGACCGCCCGGTCCCTCCGCCGCACGCCCGTCCCCGCCCGCGATCTCCTCGAACGGAATCCGCGTGGTGGGGTCCGGCGGCGGCGGCCCGGCCGGCGCCTCGTACGGCACCCCGACCGTCGGCGCATACGCGGGCGGCGGCGGCACCGCGCCGTATCCCGGCGCCGCGGGCACCACGAGGTCCGCGCCGCACCGCCCGCAGAAATTGTCCCCCGCGTCGAGCGGCTCCGCGCAGCTCCGGCAGCGGGACGGCCCAGTCACACCCATGTCACACCCACGTCCTGGGGCGGAAACGGTTGGCCCGTTCCACCAGCTCGATCCTTTCCTCGCCACGCTGCGCCAGCCGCGCCAGCAGGCGGTACGACCTCTCCAGCCCGAACCGCAGTCCGCGCTCGTCCAGCGCGCTGCCGAGCAGCAGCGGGCGTTCCAAGGAGGCCTGCGTGCCGTCCGGCGGGGCACCGTGGCTACCGGAGAGTACCCAGTCCAGGGCGCTGCCCAGTACCTCGGTTGCCAGTTGTTCGCGCCGCTCGGCGTCCAGTCCGAATTCCGCCAGCCCCTCGACCTGTTGGGCGGCGGCCCGAAGATCACCGTGCAGCGCGTCGCGGGGCGAGCGCTGCCGCAGCCGCGCGCGGACCGCCGCGATCCGTGCCGCGGTGCAGTGAACGGACGCCTCCGGTACGGACTCCAGCGCCTCGACCGCGCCGCTGCGGTCGCCCGCCGCCAGCCGCACCCGGGCCAGCCCGAACGCCGCGCCGACATAGCTGCGGTCGGTCGCCCACACCAGGTGGTAGTACTCCGCGGCGTTGTCCAGCTGCCCCAGCAGCTCCGCGCAGACCGCCAGCGCCAGCTTCGGCGCGGGCTCGCCGGGGAATGCGTCGTAGACCGCGTCGAAGGACAGCGCGGCGCCCTCGCGGTCCCCGGTGGCCAGCGACACCAGCCCGCGGTTCCACACCACCCGCCAGTCGCCGCCCCGCCGCGCGCCGTGCTCCGCCTCGATGGCGTGCAGCAGGGCCTGCGCCCCCGGGGCATCGCCCGTCTCCAGGTGGGCGCGCAGCTCGCGCAGCCGGATCTCCAGGGAGTCGCCGGGCGCCGAGCGCAGCGCGCGCAGGAGCTCCGCGGGGGCGAGGGTCGTCAGCCCGGCCAGGAAACCGGCGTTGGGGTCGGCCGGATTCACCCGCGGCACCGGCAGCGCGAGGGCGGCGCCTGCGGTGTCCAGGGGGCGCAGTACGGGCGCGCCGGGCGCCGCGGCCGGGTCTGCGGGCGCCGCTCCGCGCGCCCCCAGCAGCGAACCGGCGCCGTCCGCCACCGCCACCAATTCCGTGTCCACCACCCGCAGTTCGGGCCCGAACAGATGTGACGGCGCGGGCCGCTGCTCGCCCGACTGAAGCGCCACGACCTCCCGCAGCACCCCCGTCAGCTGCTCGGCCATCTCCTCCGCGGAGGCGAAGCGGCGCGCCCGGTCGGGGTCCGTGGCCCGCACCAGCAGCCGGTAGAAGGACTCGTACGTACGGAAGACCTCGATGTGGTCGGGGTCCGGGAGGGAGTCCGCGAAGACATTGGCATAGCCCTGGAAGTCGAAGGTGAGGACGGCCAGGGTGCGGGCGACGGTGTAGAGGTCGGAGGGCACCGACGGGCCCAGCGCGGCTATTTCGGGCGCCTGATAGCCGATCGTCCCGTAGATGGGGCTCTGGACGTCGTCCATCCGGCGCACCGCGCCCATGTCGATCAGCTTGAGCTGGTCGTTCTGCTGGATGGCGTTGTCGACCTTGAAGTCGCAGTACAACAGGTTGCGGCGGTGCAGATCGCCGAGCGCCGCCAATGCCTCGATGCCGTACGCGCAGGCCTGCTCGACCGGCAGCGGATCGCGCCGGCCCTGGGGGGTGCGCCGGTCGTTGGCGATGTCCTTGAGTGATTTGCCGCCGACGTACTCCATGACGATGTAGCCGTCCAGGCTGCCCGTCGCCCGGTCGAGATGTTCCACGAAGTTGTAGATCCGCACGATGTTGGCGTGCTCGATCTCGGCGAGGAACCGCCGCTCGGACACCGCGACCGCCAGCGCCTCCTCGTCGCCGGTGTCCAGCAGTCCCTTGAGCACCACCCACCGGTCGGCCACCGCGCGGTCCATGGCGAGATAGATCCAGCCGAGCCCGCCGTGTGCCAGACAGCCCACCACTTCGTACTGGCCGTGCACGAGGTCACCGGGCCGCAGCTTGGGCACAAAGCTGTACGGATGGCCGCACTTGGTGCAGAAACCTTCTGTACGGCCCGGCTCCGCACCCCGCGACCGCCCCACCGGCGCCCCGCAGTCGCTGCGGCTGCAGAACCGCTTGCGCTCGGGGACCTCCGGGTTCGCCAGTACGGCGGTGTGCGGGTCGGGCCGCGGTACCTGCGGCACCGTCACCAGGCCCGCCCCCAGCCGCCCGCGCGCCGACCCCGAGGAGCCCGACGCCCCGGAGCCCGCGCCGCTGTCCGTACTGCGCACCGACACCGGGGCGGCGGGCGCCGGCATGGCCCGCGTCGCCTCGCCGCCGCCGCCGTCACCGCCGTCACCGGCGAGCGGGCGCGGCGGCCGGGGGGATGCGGTGCCGTCGCCCGTCGGCCAGGCCGGCACCCGCCCCGTCAGCCCCGTGGGCGGCGACGACAGCAGCCCGTCCGCCGAGACCACCGGCGCCAGCCCGCAGACATCGCAGTACCGTTCGCCGCCGCCGGCGTCCTCGTACCGGCCCGCGCAGCCCGGCCGCTGGCAACGGTCGCCGGCTCCGTGTGCCGGGGCCGACCCCCCGCCTTCCTTCACCTGTCCCCCCTGTGCTCCCGCTCGTCGGGCCCGCGGTCCTGCTGCTCCGGGACCAGCGCCTCGGCCGCCGCCTGCTGGTAGCGCCACACCGCCTGTCCGGCCGCCCGCAGATCGCACGGGGCGCTCCACAGCATCCGGCGGGCCGTGTCGTACCGCTCCAGCAGCAGCGGATCCTGGGCCAGGCCGTGGCGGGCGACCTTCGCCTTGTACGCGTCCAGCCGACCGCGCAGCTCGGCCCGTACGGCCAGCGGGGCGGTCACCGCCGTCAACGATTCGCGGGCGCGGTGGAGTTCGTCCTCCGCGCGCTCCTCGAGGCTGTCCAGCAGCGGCGACAGCCGGTGCCACTGCGACCGCCGGCGGTACTCCGCGGCCGCCGCCAGCTGCTCGTGCAGCGCCGTCGACGGGCCGCTGACGGCCGGCACCTCGGACGCGGCGATCTTCGCCAGCACCTCGCCGCGGGCCTGCCGCGCCTCGGTCAGCGTGCGATCGGCCCGGGAGAGCACATCGCGCAGCTGCATCAGCCGCCGCTCCGCGTCCTGCCGGACGTCCAGCACCGCCTCGATCTCCCGTCGTACGCCCTCCAGGGCGCGCGCCGCACGGTCGTAGCGCCCGGTGTCCGGACGGCCGCCACCGGGGGCGGAACTCCCCGTCGAGGACGACACCCAGAACGCCAGCGGATCCGCGATCACCTGCCCGCGCAGCCGCGCGAGTTCGTCCGTGATCCGCTCCAGGTCGTCGCCCGCCGGATGCTCACCGGGGCGTACGCCCACCGAGTGCGCCAGCGAACGCGTCCGCTGCAGCTCGGCCGACAGCAGATCTATCCGGGCCGGCAGCGTGGACCACACGGCGTCGGCGGCGACGATGACATCGAGCGAGCGCGCATAGAGGCCGTTGATCCGCTCCACGAGCTCCTCCAGGCTGAAGCGCCCGCTCCGCCGCCCGCCCTCCGGGCCGTCGCCCGCCGCGGCCTCACCGGGCACCGTCAGGCCGTTGCCGGACAGCAGCTCCGACAGCTCCGCCAGATCGTCGGGGGACGGCCAGCGGCGCCGCGCCCGCAGCTCCCGCGCCGCCGTCAACGCGGCGGTGTACGTATCGAAGTGCGACCACAGGACCGTGATGGACCGCTCGGTGGCGGCCCAGCGCTCCTTGGTGGTGCCGGACAGGTCGGCGCCCTCCAGAAGCCGGCGGCCGGCGTGATCCTGCAGCGCGAGCAGCGACGTCTCTATCGCCTCGTACTCGGCGTCGAGCCGCGCCAGGGCGCGGTCCACCTCCTCCCGGTCCAGTACCGGGGCAGGATGCCTCCCCGCGGAACCGGGGAAGGGCCCAGGGACCCCCATCGATCACCTCTCCAATACGCATACGGCACACGGCGGTTGGCGCGCCTGGGTCGCTCGGTGAACTGCTCCCGCCACCCCTCCCTTCCCATAGTGACGGCAACCATCGCTTTGTGGGCGATCGATACACGTGCTTCAGTCGCTGTACTCCGGGGACGGCGGCCCGGATATCCCCGGCAGATCGGCCTGCAGCCACTTCCGGTACGCGCGCATCCAGGGGCTGTCCGCACTTCCGCCACCCCGGTAGTCGTCCAGCACCTTGTTGACCCGCCGCACCAGATCCGTGTCGGCCTTGTTCATCGCCACGCCGTACGGCTCGTCGGTGAACGGCCTGCCCTTCAGCTCCACCGTCGGATCCTGCGCCGCCTGCCCCGCGGCCAGCGCATTGTCCGTCACCACCGCGTCCGCCTGACCGAGCTGTAGCCGCACCAGGCAGTCGAGCTGATTGGGCACCGTCAGCACCTGTGCGCCGTGCCGCCGTTCCGTCAGCTCCGACTCGCCCGTCGAACCCGCGGCCGTACACACCCGCTTGCCCTTGAGCGAGTCGTCGAACGCCGTCACCGTCGACTTCCTGGGCGCCAGCACCTGCTGCCCGCCCTGGAAGTACGCCGTGGAGAACGCCACCTTCTCCTTGCGCACACAGTTGATCGTCATCGTCCGTACCACCATGTCGACCGTGCGCTTCTGCAGCGCCGGTATCCGCTGGTTGGTGGGCACGGCCTGGAAGACGACCTTGGCGTCCGGGCCCAGGATGTCCTCGGCGATCGCCCGCGCCAGATCGATGTCGAAGCCCTTCAGCCTGCCGGTGCCGGGGTCGCGGTATCCCCAGCGGTAGGTGTTCTGGTCGACCCCCACGACCAGCTGGCCCTTCTTCCTGATCCGGTCCACCGCCGGACCGGCGTCCGGCGACGGCCGCAGGCTCTGCGCCGCATCGGCCGCCGTACACCCCGACCCCGCGGGGACCGGGTGTGACGACTTGTGGACGGACGGCGGTGCCGGGGGCCGGTCCGGGCCGCCGTCGAGGACATGACCGCCCAGCGTGGGAACCAGCACCGCCGCGGCCGCCGCCATGACACCCACCCCCGCAGCGACCGGCGACAGCGCGGCCCGCAGATTCACCAAGGCCCGCGCGCGGCGCGTCCTCATGCCCTCATCACCAGGCCTCATGCCCCTCTCACCGGGCCTCCTCACCGGTACTCCGACAGCCTGCGCCCGATACCCAGCACCGCACCCACCGCGCCCAGCACCGCCAGCACCGCGGCCCCCGCCGCCAGCCCGCCGAGGGCCGCCCGCCCGCCGTCCGCCGCCGACCGGAACTCCTGCTGCTCGTGCGCCAGCGCCCGGCGCAGCGCGGCGTCCACCCGGTCGAAGGACTCCCGGGTGGGCCGGTCCCCGCCGATGACCTTGGCCAGCGCCCGGTCGTAGTCCCCCCTGTCGTCCGCCGCCCGCGCCTCGGCGTGCCGCTCCTGCCACTGCCGTACGTGCCGCAGCGCATCCTGCACCGGCCGCCGCCCTGCCTCGTCGTCCGCGAGCGTCAGCGCCGTCCCCAGCCTGCTGCCGCCCGACGTGTCGCCGCGCCGGCCCGCGCCCACCAGATCCTGCATCCCCCTGCGGAACCCGGCCTCGTAGAAATCCTTCTGGTCCCCGGTCAGCACCGCTCCCCGCGCCACCAGCGTCAGATTCTCGTCCCCCCGTGCCTGCAGCGAATCGATCCGCGCCTCATTGAGCACCCGCAACGACCGTGCCCCGCGCTCCTGCGCGTCACTCAGCCCGGCCCGCGCCACCGTATGCCCCGCCACCAGCCACATCAGCGCGGCCAGGGAGGCCGCCGTCGCCGCCAGCAGCCCGCGGTTGAAAACCCGGTTCGTCCGCCGGAAATTCCGCCGCTGAGCCCATCCCAGTGCCCCGATGGCCGGCACTCCGGCCGCCACCGCGAACCACGGCCACGCCCGGGCCGCGTCGTAGTCCGCCGCCAGCCGGTCGTTCTCCGCGTCGTACAACGCCCGTGCGGCCGGGAGAAGTTCCCTGCGCATCTGATCGTTGGCGTACCGCAGATACGCGCCGCCCAGCGGCAGTCCCTGGCGATTGTTCGTCCGCGCGGTCTCCACCAGCCCCGCATACCGCGGCAGCCCGCGGTTGAGCTTGGCGATCTGTGCGTCGGCCCGGTCCGAACCCCGGGAGTCGGCCGACGCCTTGACCAGCAATTCGGCCGCCGTCGCAAGATCATCGGCATAGCGCCGCTGGGTGGCCCCGCTCTCTTCCCCGCCGGCCAGGAATCCCCCGGCGGCCGTCGTGTCCGCATCCGCCAGCGAACGGTAGATGTCCGCGGCACGGGCACTCAGCGGCTGGCTGCGCTCCACCACATCGTCCGCGGCCGCCGCCCGGTCCGCCACCTGCCAGGCCCCGACCCCGCCGAATGCCAGCACCAGCAGGGCGAGCAGGGCGCCGATCATCCGCAGCCTGCCCGGCTCGGTCGTCGCCGCGGCCCGCAGCTCGTCCACACCGTCGGCCCATGCCGTACGGCGCCGCGGCCCGGGCACCTGCCCGCTGTCGGTGCGGGGCGGCGCGGGCGGCATGGCCGATCCGAACGAAGCGGCCTCACTCGGCGAAACGGACTCTACGGACGACACGGAACCTCCCCCTCGGTCGTCGGCGGGCCCGGCCCCCGTGCGCGGCGCCGGCGGGCGCGCTCACAGGAACCGGTGCACGGGCAGCAGTATGTCCGCACCCACTGACAAGCACACGGTGATTGGCCTGATCTTGTTCGGATCGCGATCGGCACCGCGGTACGCGCCGCCCCCGGCTGCGCCCGCCCCACCCTGCCTGACGCCGGGCGCGGTGCGGCCGGTTCCCGTGGGGCCTCCCCGCTCCACCTGCCCTCCGGCCGCACTACAGTTGCTTCCGGGACAGTCCAGATCATCAGACATCAGGACACCGGCCCTGCGGCCTCTGGTCTGTCGCCTCTGACCTGCCTCATGGGGAGTGATCGAGTGCAAGCGGTGCGCAAGGGCAGGGTGTCGCTGGTGGAGACCGCGACCGACGAGATCCGCGGGCAGATCGTGACGGGCGTCTGGCCGGTGGGCAGCCGTATCCCGCCCGAAAGCGCGCTCTCCGAGACCCTGGGCGTCAGCCGCGCCTCGGTACGCGAAGCCGTCCGCTCCCTCGTCCACTCCGGACTCCTCGAACCGCGGCAGGGCGACGGCACCTTCGTGATCTCCGACGACGACAGCGCGGTCGCCCTCCGCCGCCGCCTGGAGCGCGCGGAACTCACCCATGTCACCCAGGTCCGCCAGGGCCTCGACGTGGTCGCCGCCCGCCAGGCGGCGAAGCACCGTACGGACGCCCAACTCGCCGGAATTGAGGCCGCTCTGGCCCGCCGCCGCGCCGCGCTCGCCGCCCACGACGGCGACGCCTTCACCGATGCCGACGCCGAGTTCCACATCCTGGTCGCGGAGGCCGGCGCCAACCCCGTGCTCGCCGACATCTACCGCTCCCTCAGCGCCGCCCTCCGTGCGGAACTCCGCCGCGCCGCCTGCCTCGACACCGCCACCGCGGCCCCCACCGATCCCCACATCCGCCTCGCCGACGCCATTCGCGCCCAGGACCCGCAGGCGGCGGTGGACGCCGCGGTACTGCTGCTCGCCGGGCATGTACGGGACCTCGCGCTGCCGCTCGACGACTGACCGGAGGCCGGCCGGCAGTGGCGCGTACGACACCTCGCGCGCCCCCTGCTTCGCTCCCGCGCGCCGCTACCCGACGCAGCTCATTGTGACTACTCTCAGTGACGAAGCTGGTTCGGCAAGTCAATGAGCCGGCGCGGCTCGTCCCGCGCCCACCGCATCGGAGGCCCCTCGTGCGACGTCTGACGAAACTCCTCAACCCCCTCGCCGCCGCGACGACGGCCGGCACTGCCGCCCCTGGTCATGGCCCACCGGCCAAGGGCTTTCTCACCATCGGTACCACCACCTACATCGACCCGGCCGGCCAGTACCCCCTCCACCACCCCTCGGACGGCACCGCCACGCTCGTCATCAACGACACCGACCACTACGTCACCGTCGTCACGGAACGCGACCGTCGCGCCGAGCCCGATGCGGGTCCCGACGCCGCTCCTGGCACCGCCCCCGATATCGCGCTCGCTCCGGGCGCCCGCACCGAGACACGCCAGGGGTGCAGCGTCCAGGTGGGGTGGGGGCGGGTGATGGAGGGGTGAGGCGGCTGGGACCTAGGCCCATGCTCCCCGAAGCCGTTCATAGGCCCCCGCTCCCGCCTCCGCGCGGTCCAGTGCATGGAGTGCCGCCCCCAGGACCGGTGGCGCCGTCACCACCTGGGGTACGGCCTTCGGGGCGCGTTCCGCCAGGAGCTGGGTGATGCGGTCGTGGAGCAGGGGGTGGCGGGCCGCCAGGACGCCGCCGCCGAGGACGACGGGGGCGGTGTCCGTCAGGAGGTCCAGGCGGTTCAGGGCGACGGTGGCCAGGAGGACGACCTCTTCGGCCTGGCGGGCCACGATGATGCGGGCGACGGGGTCGCCGGCGGCGGCGACGCCGAAGAGCACCGGGGTGAGTTCATGGCGGCGGAGGTCGGGGATGCCCCGCAGGTGGAGGGCCTCGATCAGTTCCGGCATCGTGGTCAGGCCGAAGTGGGCGGGCAGGGCGCGTGCCAGATCGCTCGGTTCGCCGCGGCCGTCCTCGGCGCGGGCGGCGTACCACAGGGCCTCGTCGGCGAGGTACGAACCGCCGCCCCAGTCGCCGGAGATCCGGCCGACGGAGGGGAAACGGGCGGTGGCTCCATGGTGCCCGAGGCCCGCGCAGTTGATGCCCGCACCGCACACCACGGCGACCCCCACCCGCTCCCCGGTGTCCGGCAGTCCGGCCCGCAGCAGCGCGAAGGTGTCATTGCCGACGGTCACCGTCCGCGCCCAGCCGCGGCGTGCGATCTCCGCAGTCAGCCCGGCCTCCTCGATGGGGAGGTCGGCGTTGGCGAGGTAGGCGGAGAGGTGGTCGACCGGGGCTCGGGTCCTCGCCTGTGCCAGGACGCCGGTGATGAGCGGCGCCAGGGTGTCCACGGCCCGCTCGGCGCCCACCACCGGGGGCTGGAAGCCGTCGCCCCGGGCGGTCCCCAGCACCCTGCCGTCCGCCGTCACCAGAGCCACATCCGTCTTGCTGTTGCCCGCGTCGATGGCGAGTGCCGTGCCCGTCAGGCCCACGTGAGGTGCTCCCGGTTGTGCGCGATCAGTTCGTCGGTGAGCCGGTCGGCGTAGTCGGTCTGGCCGATGAGGGGGTGGGAGAGAAGGGCGGCGAAGACCCGGTCCCGTCCGCCGTGCAGTGCCGCCTCCAGGGCCAGGTGTTCGTAGGCGGTGACACCCGCGACCAGTCCGGCGTACAGAGGTTCCAGGGGGCGGACGGGCAGGGGTTCGGCGCCCTCGCCGCCCACCACGGCCGGCGCCTCGATCACCGCGTCGTCGGGAAGGAAGGGAAGGGTGTTGTTGTTGAGGGTGTTGACGATCTGGACGTCGCCCGTGTCGCGCAGGAGCGAGGAGGTCAGGGCCACCGCGGCTTCCGAGTAGTACGCCCCGCCGCGCTTGCTCAGCAGCTCCGGTTTCTCGTCCAGGGCGGGGTCGCCGTACATGCCCAGCAGCTGCCGCTCCAGGGCCGCGACCTCCGCCGCGCGGGAGGGCTTGGTGCGCAACTCCCGTACGACCTCGTCGTGTTGGTAGAAATAGCGCAGGTAGTAGGAGGGGATGGCGCCCAGACGGTCCAGGAGGGCGCGTGGCATCCGCAGGTCTTCGGCGACCGCCTCACCGTGCTCGGCGAGGAGCTTGGGCAGGACGTCCTCACCGGCGACCCGTACGGCGCGCTCCCAGGTGAGGTGGTTGAGGCCGATGTGTTCGAGCGCGACGTCCTCCGGGGCCACACCCAGCAGTTGTGCGAACTTCCGCTGGAAGCCGATCGCGACATTGCACAGGCCGACGGCCTTGTGGCCGTGGGTGAGCAGGGCGCGGGTGACGATGCCGACCGGGTTGGTGAAGTCCACGATCCAGGCGTCGGGGTTGCGGCGACGGACCCGCTCGGCGATGTCCAGGACGACGGGGACGGTGCGCAGCGCCTTGGCCAGCCCGCCGGCGCCGGTGGTCTCCTGGCCGACGCAGCCGCACTCCAGCGGCCAGGTCTCGTCCTGGTTGCGGGCGGACTGCCCCCCGACGCGCAGTTGCAGCAGGACGGCAGCGGCGCCGTCGACGCCGGCGTCGAGGTCGCCGGTCCAGGAGATCCGGCCGGGATGGCCCTGCCTGGCGAAGATCCGCCGGGCCAGACCGCCCACCAGCTCCAGCCGGTCGGCGGCCGGGTCGATCAGGACGAGTTCGTCCAGGGGCAGTGCCTGGCGCAACCGTGCGAAGCCGTCGATGAGTTCGGGGGTGTAGGTCGAGCCGCCGCCGACCACGGCGAGCTTCAGATGCTTCATGGGTCTGGATCAGCCCTTCACTCCGGTGAGCGTGACGCCTTCGACGAAGGCCTTTTGCGCGAAGAAGAAAATGACCATGACGGGGGCCATGACCAGCAAGGTCGCGGCCATGCTGAGGTTCCAGTCGACGCTGTGCGCGCTCTTGAAGGACTCCAGGCCGTAGGAGAGCGTCCAGGAGGCGGGGTTCTGCGCGGCGTAGATCTGCGGGCCGAAGTAGTCGTTCCAGCAGAAGAAGAACTGGAAGAGGGCGACGGCGGCGATGCCCGGCCTGGCCATCGGCACGATGATGCGCAGCAGGGTGCGCAGCTCGCCGCAGCCGTCCACCTTGGCCGATTCGACGTACTCCCGCGGGATGGTCAGCAGGAACTGCCGCAGCAGAAAGATGGAGTAGGCGTCGCCGAATGCCATCGGGATGATCAGCGGCCAGAGGGTTCCGGACAGATGGAGCTGCTGGGCCCAGACCAGGTACATCGGGATGACGATGACCTGGGGCGGCAGCATCATCGTCGAGATGACCAGGACCATGGCCGTGCGGCGGCCGCGGAAGCGGAACCTGGCCAGCGCGTACGCCACGGGGACGGCCGAGCAGACCGTGAAGAGGGTGCCGAGCCCGGCGTACATCAGGGAGTTCTTCCACCAGTCCAGGAAGCCGGGCGTCCGGAAGACCGTGACGTAGTTGCTCCAGTGCCACTGCGTCGGCCACAGCTCGCCGCTCATCGCCTGGTCGTCGCCCATCACGGAGGTCAGGAAGACGAACAGGAAGGGGAGGACGAAGAAGAGGGCGGCGGCGAGGGCCACGGCGTGGACGGCGATCCAGTGCAGCATCCGCCTCCGCCGGGCGCGCGCCGCCGGGCCGCGGCCGCCGGTGCCGGTGCCGGTGCCGGTGCCGGTACGGGGGGCCGGTGAGCTCCGTGCGCCAGGTGCGGTGGTGGTCGTCATACGGGATCAGTCCTCCGCCGGGAGCAGGCCGGCGCGCTTGCGCATCAGCAGGGTGGTGACGGCCATCGCGATGACGAAGAGCGCAAGGGAGAGCACACACGCCGCGCCGGTGTTGAAGTTCTGGAAGCCGAGGGAGTAGACGAGCTGCGGCACGGTCAGGGTGGAGTGGTCCGGGTAGCCGGGCTGGATGACGGTGGCGGGCCCGATGGAGACGCCGGAGGCGAGCTTTCCGGCGACCAGCGCCTGGGTGTAGTACTGCATGGTCTGGACGACGCCGGTGACCACCGCGAACAGCACGATCGGGGTGATCGAGGGCCAGGTGACGTACCGGAATTTCCCCCAGGCGCCCGCCCCGTCCAGCTCGGCGGCCTCGTACTGCTCCCTGGGGACGTCCAGCAGCGCCGCCATGAAGATCACCATCAGGTCG
The DNA here is from genome assembly GCF_040651455.1 of Streptomyces sp. NPDC048483. NCBI lineage: Bacteria > Bacillati > Actinomycetota > Actinomycetes > Kitasatosporales > Streptomycetaceae > Streptomyces > Streptomyces sp. NPDC048483. Next base: position 2,093 of record NZ_JBEZJZ010000147.1, on the reverse strand, counting down.
CCGATACCCCACAGCGACAGCATGACCAGCGACGGTTTGGCCCAGCCGGGGTCGTTGAACCATTCCGGTGCCGGGATGCCGATCGCCCCGAGGATCTCGTTGACGGGGCCGGTGCCGGGGTTGAGCAGAAAGACGAAGGTCACGGTCGCGGCCACCGGGGGTGCCAGATACGGGAGGTAGAAGGCCGTACGGAAGAAGCCGGCGCCCGATTTGATCTTGGTGACGAGGATGCCGATGCCGAGCCCGAAGACGACCCGCAGCGCGACCATCACGACGACCAGCCACAGCGTGTTCGCCAGCGCGGGCCCGAACAGGGGCATCTGCGTCAGCACATATTTCCAGTTCCGCAGCCCCACGAATTCCGGCGGCTTGATCTGGTTGTAGTGCAGGAAGGAGAAATAGACGGTGGCGATCAGCGGATAGCCGAAGAAGACCGAGAAGCCAACCAGCCAGGGGGAGAGAAACCCGAGGGTGCGCAGCCGCTCGCGGTTCCGCTTGCGCCGCAGCGCGGGTGCAGGGACGGGCACGGGAGGGGATACGTGCGCTGGAAGAGATGCGGACGCGGCGCTGGTGGATGCCATGGCGATGCTCCGTCGGTTCAGTTCTGTGACTGAAGGTTGTCGGCGTCGATCTGCGCATCGAGCCCACGCAGGCCCCGGTCCAGATCGGGGACCTTTCCGGCCTCGACCTTGTACGAGAAATCCTGGAGCGCGGTCACGTACTGCCCGCCGTTGTCGGACGGCGGAAGCGCGGCGCTGTGCGGATTCCGCGCGATATCGAGGAAGGTGCGGAATGCCGGATCGGTATCCAGCTCGGGCGAGTTCAGCGCCGCTTTTGTCGACGGCACGTTATGGATCGCATTGGCGAACCGCACCACCTGATCCGTGTCCACGGTCAGGAACCTCACCAGCTCCCACGCCGCGTTCTGATGCCGGCTGCTGTGCGCGATTCCCGCGACCGTGCCCGTCAGATACCCCCGGCCGTAGGTATCCGCCTGATCGTCCGGTACCGGCATCGGCGCGGTACCCCAACGGAACCCCGCCTTGTGCTCCTTGAGCATCAGCCCGCGCCATTCGCCGTCCAGATGCATCGCCAGTTTCTGCTTCAGAAAGGCGTTCTGCGACGACATCTCGTCCCCGAACCGGGTACGGAACCTCTCCAGCGCCCGGTAGCCGCCCTGCGCCTCGACCAGGGCACGAGTGGTGGCGAAGAATTCCCTGGTCCGAGGGTCCCTGGTCAGCCGCGCCTTGCCGTGCCGGTCGAAGTACGCCGGCCCCCACTGCGCAAACATCCGGTCCGGGCTGTTCTGATAGAGCCGGAAGTTGGGCATGAAGCCCACCCTCTTGTACTCACCGTCCCCGGCCCGTTCGGTCAGCTTCACGGCATCCCGTTTCAGCTCCGACATCGTCCGCGGCGGCCGCGCGATCCCGGCCTTCTTGAACGCGTCCTTGTTGTAGTACAGCCCGTAGGCATCGGCGAGCAGCGGCAGCGCACACTGCTTTCCCTGATAACTGGTGTAGTCAAGAAAAGCCTTGGGGAAGACCTTGTCCTTCGCCACCCCCGTCTTCCGCAGGAACGGATCGAGATCCGCCCACATCCCCGACGAGCAGTACTGCCCCACATTGCCGGTGGTGAACGACGACACCACATCCGGCGCCTGGTCACCGCCCGCTCGCAGCGCCTGGTTCACGGTCTCGTCGGTGACATTTCCGATTGCCCGCACGGTGATATTGGGGTGCAGTTTCTCGAACCGGGCGATGCTGTCGTCGATCGCCTTCACCTCGCCCGGCTGCGACCAGCCGTGCCAGAACGTGAGCGTGACCGGCTTCGTCGGATCGTCACGGGCACTGCCGGTACCGGGGGTGGCGCATCCCGAAACGAAGAGCCCGGATACGCACAGTCCGGCACCGGCCAGCGCCACGGACAGCCGGATGCGCGGGGATGCGTACGGCATGGCGGAATTCCTTTACGGCTCGGGGGAGTTGGTAAGTAAAGGAGGGGCGGGACAGGCGCCGTCACCCGGCGCCATCGGCGCCGTCAAGCGGGAAATGGGCCGGATCCTGCCCCAGGACTGCCCGCCCGCATCGGCCGGC
>NZ_JBEZJZ010000146.1:0-16447 GCF_040651455.1 Streptomyces sp. NPDC048483 | reverse complement strand
CCCCATCACTGCGTCCACCGGCCGCACCCGACCACGCACTTACGCCCCCCACCGGTCTTCACCACCCCCAACGGGGAGGCGCCGGGCCGCAGGACGAAGTCCGGAGGCCCGGTGCCGCAGCCGAACAGCCCCGCGCAGCGGCACCGCCCGCCGCTGGGGGTACCTCCCACGCCCTTTGGGCAGTGGGGGAGCAACGGCGGGAAAGCCAAACGTCGGCCAAGGCAAAGCGCAGCGAACGGGCGCACCGGCGGCGAACCCCACGGCGGCAAAGCCGACAACGTGGGGAGAAACCCTAAAAGGCCGGGCGTTCCGGATCGAGTGCGGCCACGCCCTCCTCCGGTGAGGACGCCAGGGCGAAGTGGCGGCGCGGGATGCGGCCCGCGCCGTACGCCAGGCGGCCCGCCTCGACGGCATGCCGCATGGCCGCGGCCATACGCTCCGGCTCCTGTGCGCGGGTCACCGCGGACGCCAGCATCACCGCCGCGCACCCCAGCTCCATGGCGAGCGCGGCGTCGGAGGCGGTGCCCGCCCCCGCGTCCAGGATGACGGGGACGCCCGCCCGCTCGGTGATCAGCTGGAAGTTGTGCGGATTGCGGATGCCCAGCCCGGACCCGATCGGCGAGCCCAGCGGCATGATCGCGGCGCAGCCCACGTCCTCCAGCTTGCGGGCCAGCACCGGATCGTCGTTCGTATAGGGCAGCACCGTGAAACCGTCGTCCACCAGGGTCTCGGCGGCGTCCAGCAGCTCGATCGGGTCGGGCAGCAGGGTCCGCTCGTCGGCGACGACCTCGAGCTTGACCCAGCTGGTGCCGAGCGCCTCCCGGGCCAGGCGGGCGGTGAGGACCGCCTCGCCCGCGGTGAAGCAGCCCGCAGTATTGGGCAGCACCCGGATCTGGTGCCGTTCCAGTACGGACAGCACCGAGCCCTGCACGCTCGGGTCCAGCCGCCGCATGGCGACGGTCGTCAGTTCCGTACCGGAGGCGAGCAGCGCCCGCTCGAGGACGTCGAGGCTGGGCGCGCCACCGGTGCCCATGATCAGCCGGGAGCCGAAGGTGGTGTCGCCGATGGTGAGGGGGTCGGTTGCGGGGCCCGCGGCGGAGCCGCTGCCGGACGTGGCCGGGGTCGTCCCCTGGAAGAGCGCAGTGTCGGGCATGTCCGGATCAGCCTCCCTGGACCGCGGTGAGCACCTCGACGCGGTCGCCGTCGCCGAGCGGGGTGGTGGGCCACTGGGTGCGCGGCACCACGGTTTCGTTGACCGCGGCGGCCACCCCGGCGGGCGCCGGGGTCAGGGTCGCGACGAGGCGGTCGAGGGTCAGATCGCCGGGAATCCGGCGCGGCTCGCCGTTGACGGACACCGCGACGGTCGGGGTGGGGGCGCTGGGCGCGCTCATACGGGCTGCTCCTCTGGGACGCGGGCGCGCACGGCCCCTGGGGCGGTGAAGCGCGCGGGGGAGAACGGGCGGGCCTCTTCCGGGAGGCTCCCGGTGGCCAGCACTTCGGCCATCGCATCGCCGGTGACCGGCGTCAGCAGGACGCCGTTGCGGAAGTGCCCGGTGGCCAGGTGGAGGCCGGGCAGCTCGGTCGGCCCGAGCAGCGGCGCATTGTCGGGGGAGGTGGGCCGCAGCCCGGCGCAGGTCTCCACGAGCGGCAGCTCGGTCAGGCCCGGGACCAGCTCGTGCGCGTCCCGCAGCAGCTCGTAGACGCCGCCCGCGGTGACGGTGGTGTCCCAGCCCAGCTCCTCGCTGGTGGCGCCCAGGACCAGCTCGCCGTTCTCCCGCGGCACCAGGTAGAGGGGATTGCCCCGTACGACGGCCCGTACGGTGCGCGACAGGAACGCGGGGCTCCCGGCCGGCACCTGCGGCAGCCGCAGCCGCAGCACCTGCCCCTTGACCGGCCGCACCGGCGGCAGCACGGCCTCGGGGACCCCGGCCAGCCGCCCGCTGTGGCTGCCCGCGGCCAGCACGACCTGACCGGCCGAGAGCCGCCCGCCGTCGGCGAGCAGGACGCCGACTGCCCGCCCGCCGTCGACGGTCAGCCGCTCCGCCCGGCTCCGGTGGAAGGCCACCCCGGCGCGCTCACAGGCGATCAGCAGGGCGCTCGCCAGACGGCGCGGATCGACCTGGTGGTCGCCGTCGACCCTCAGGCCGCCGCGTACACCGGGGGCCAGCATCGGCTCCAGGCGGCGGCACTCGCGCCCCGTCAGCCACTGGGAGTCCAGCCCGGAGCGGGTCTGCAGCGCGTGCAGTTCGCGCAGATGGGCGCGGTCGTCGGCGTCCAGCGCCACCGCCAGGGTGCCGCACCGGCGGTAGCCGATCCGGTGCCCGCTGGCCTCCTCCAGCTCGGCGGTGAACTCCGGGTAGCGCCGCGCGGAGGCGAGGTTGAGGCCGAGCAGCGTCTGCTCGCCGTAGTGGAGTTCGGTGACCGCGGCCAGCATGCCGGCCGCGACCTGTGCGGCGCCGCCGCCGGGCGCGGGGTCGACCACGGCGGCCGTCAGCCCGCGGCCGGCCGCCCGCCAGGCGGTGACCAGCCCGATGATGCCGCCACCGATGACCAGGACATCGGGGCGGCCGGTGGACGGCGCGGATCCTGTGGACGGCACCAGTGGTGTGGACGGCACGGATGGTGTGGCAGGTGAATGCATGGGCGTCCAGCCCCTCCCTTCGCCGGCATGACCCGGATCAGGTTCGTACGGTCGGAGGCCGGCCAGCCTCCCTCTCAGCCCGGTGCGTCCGGGCTCCCGCGAGTGCGTGTATCCGTCACCCTAATACGGGCCCGCGACGCGCCGTAAGGGAGCGCCCCGGGGCGGCCCGCCGGCGTGAGAGTCCGTGACGCTGTGTCAGAGATCTCCTTGCGCGCTGCTGCTGGGGGCGTCCCCCACCGTCCTACAGTGATCGGGTGACCGAGCAGAGCACGTCCTCCCAGACCCCTGACCACACACCGCGCGTGGTGATCGCCGGTGCGGGAATCGCGGGGGTGCAGACCGCGGTCGCCCTGCGCGAGGCGGGCTGGCGCGGTGCGATCACTCTGCTCGGCGACGAGCCCCACCGCCCCTACGACCGCCCGCCGCTGTCCAAGGCGCTGCTGCTCGGCAAGGCCGACGGCGCCGCCTTCGACGTCGACTTCGCGGCCCTGGGCATCGACCTGCACCTCAGCCGGCCGGTCACCGCGCTGCGCCCGGACGCCCATGAGGCCGACACCGCCGAGGGCCCGATCCCGTACGACTACGCGGTGATCGCGACCGGCGCCGACCCGGTCCTGCTGCCCGGCAGCGAGGGCCTGCCCGGCGTCCATCTGCTGCGCACCCTGGACGACGCCGAGCGGCTGCGGCCGGTGCTCGCCGCCCGGCACCGGATCGTGGTCGTCGGCGCCGGCTGGATCGGCGCGGAGTTCGCGACCGCGGCGCGCGAGGCGGGCTGCGCGGTCACCGTCGTGGAGGCCGCCGACCGCCCGCTGGCCGGTGCGCTGCCCGCCGAGGTCACCGCGCACATGAGCGCCTGGTACGCGGACGCCGGGGCCGACCTGCGCACCGGCGTGGGCGTCTCCGCCGTGGCAGCCGGCGCGGTCACCCTCGCCGACGGCACCACCCTGCCCGCCGACGCCGTCGTCGTCGGCATCGGCGCCCGCCCCGCGACCGGCTGGCTGGCCGGCTCGGGCATCACCCTGTCGCCCGGGGACGGCTCCGTACTCGCCGACGAGCATCTGCTCACCTCCGCCCCCGATGTGTACGCGGTCGGCGACTGCGCCTCCTTCCCGTCGGCCCGCTACGGCCGCCGCCTGCTGATCCACCACTGGGACAACGCACTCCAGGGCCCCCGTACGGTCGCCGAGAACATCGCGCGCGGGGCGGCGGAGGGCGTGGTGTACGACCCGGTCCCGTACTTCTGGTCCGAGCAGTTCGGCCGGTTCGTCCAGTACGCGGGCCATCACGGGGCCGCCGACGAGACGATCTGGCGCGGCGACCCGGCCGGGGCCTCCTGGACGGTGCTCTGGCTGCGCGAGAACAGGCTGGTCGCCCTGCTGGCGGTCGGGCGCCCCAGGGACCTGGCCCAGGGACGCAAGCTCATCGAGAAGGGCGCCGCTGTCGACCGGGAACGGGCCGCGGACGCCGCGCTGCCGCTGAAAGCGGCGGCACGCTGAGGGGCACGCCGAGCGCCTTGCAAGGTCACCCTCCGGCGCGCCGGACGCCTCTGATGGCGAGGCCCGGCTGCCGACTGTCAGTGCGGGATGGCAGGCTTGTCCTGTGACCGAGATTGACGCAAACATCGATGGACTCGTCCCCGCCTGGCTCACCCTCCCCGACATCGCCGAAGAGATCGGCGTCGAGGTGACACGCGTCCGGCAGCTGGTCAAGGAGGGCCAGCTGATCGCGGTGCGCCGCGGCGAGAACCGGGTGCTCCAGGTACCCGCCGATTTCATCCAGGACGGCAAGGTCGTCAAGGGCCTCGTCGGCACCCTGACCCTGCTGCGCGACGACGGCTTCGCCGACGACGAGATGCTGGAGTGGCTCTTCACGCCCGACGAGACCCTGCCCGGCACCCCGGCGCAGGCACTGCGCGAGAATCGCGGCACGGAGGTGAAGCGCCGCGCGCAGGCGCTCGCCGTCTGACGCCACCGCGCCATCCGTAACCGCAACCTTGGGGCGTACGGGCCGGAGCACCGGCCCGTACGCCCCCGACCTGGGGGGAAAGCCGCCCGATGACCACCGCACGACAGGCCCTCGCCGACGCCCGGCTCTACCTGTGCACGGACGCCCGCAAGCGCCAGGGCGACCTCCCGCAGTTCCTGGACGCGGTGCTCGCCTCGGGCGTGGACATCGTCCAGCTGCGCGACAAGGGCATGGAGGCCGGCGAGGAGCTGCGCCATCTCGAGGTCTTCGCGGACGCCTGCCGGCGGCACGGCAAGCTGCTCGCGGTCAACGACCGCGCGGATGTCGCCCATGCCATCGGCAGCGAGGTCCTGCACCTCGGCCAGGGCGATCTCCCGGTCCCGGCCGCCCGCGCCGTCCTGGGCCAGGACGTCCTCATAGGCCGCTCCACCCACGCCGAGGCCGAGGTGGACGCCGCGCTCACCGAGCCGGGTGTCGACTACTTCTGCACGGGCCCCTGCTGGCCCACGCCCACCAAGCCCGGCCGTCATGCCCCCGGCCTCGACCTCGTCCGCTACACCGCCGGCCAGGCCCCCGAGCGCCCCTGGTTCGCGATCGGCGGGATCGACGCGGCCAACCTCGACGAGGTCCTGGAGGCCGGCGCCCGCCGGGTCGTGGTCGTCCGGGCGATCACCGAGGCCGACGACCCGGGCGCGGCCGCCGCGGCACTGGCGAAGCGGATACGTACCTGGGGCGCCTGAGGGCGCCACGGCGCCGCCGGGAGACGATTTCCGGACGGCCGGTGGCCTGGAAAATGTCCAACCCGTGGACATTCAACGCCGTCGGTTGGTGTGTGCCGGGCCTCTGGTTAACCTGCCCGTATGGCCCTAGGTACAGCTTCCACCAGGACTGATCGCGCACGCACCGTGCGTGAGCTGCTGGCTTCCGGCAAGCAGTCGTATTCGTTCGAGTTCGCCGCCCCGAAGACGGAGAAGGGCGAGCGGACCCTGTGGAACGCCATTCGCCGGATCGAGGCCGTCTCCCCGACCTTTGTCTCCGTGACGTACGGCGCCGGCGGCACCTCCCGTGAGGGCACGGTGCGCGCCACCGAACGCCTCGCCACCGACACCACCCTCACCCCGGTAGCCCATCTGACCGCCGTCAACCACTCCCTCGCGGATCTGCGCAATGTCATCGGCCAGTACGCCGACGCCGGCATCCGCAACATGCTCGCGCTGCGCGGCGACCCGCCCGGTGACCCCATGGGCGAGTGGGTACGCCACCCGCATGGCGTCGACTACGCCGCCGACCTGGTCCGGCTGATCAAGGAGTCCGGCGACTTCTGCGTGGGCGTCGCGGCCTTCCCCGAGATGCACCCGCGCTCGACGGACTGGGACTCCGACGTCGCGCACTTCGTCGACAAGTGCCGCGCCGGCGCCGACTTCGCCATCACCCAGATGTTCTTCTACGCCGAGGACTACTTCCGGCTGCGTGACCGGGTCGCCGCGGCGGGCTGCTCGACGCCGATCATTCCCGAGATCATGCCGGTCACCAACGTCCGGCAAATCGAGCGTTTCGCCCAGCTCAGCAACGCAGCCTTCCCACCTGAGCTGGCCGAACGCATTCTGGCCGTCAAGGATGACCCGGCGGCTGTACGCTCCATTGGCATCGAGTACGCGACGGAATTGTGTGCGCGCTTGATGGCCGAGGAGATTCCCGGGTTGCACTTCATTACCCTGAACCACTCCACGGCGACCCTGGAGATCTACGAGAATCTGGGGCTGCATCAGCAGTCCTGATTTACGGTTGCCGGACAGCGGCGGAAGAGGGGCGTATATGGGCTGGACGATCCTCTACATCGCGTTCGGTCTCGTGGCGGTCTGGCTGCTGGCCGAGGTGCTCCTCCAGTACAAGGCCCGGCTGCGCTGGCGGCTGCTGGCGTTCGTGGGCTTCCTCGGCGTGGTCGTCGGCGTCGTGCTCCCCCAGGTGATCGTGATCGGGGCGGGCCTGATCGCCTTCGCCTTCGGGCAGACGCAGGTGACGCTCTCCTTCCGGCGCGGCTTCTCCACCGGCTGGGCCCTGGGCGGCAAGCCGGGGGAGAGCCGGCGCCGCCGGGCCCGCCCGGGCGCCGCGCCCGCCGCCGAACCGACCCTCCAGGTCTCCGACCTGGAGGCGGTGCCGGTCGCCGAGAACACCGGCCAGGGCGACGAGGAGACCGTCTTCGCGGGCCCCAACGCCTTCCGGGGCGGCCAGGATGCCGCCGCCGGGCAGAACGCCTTCGGCGGCGGGCAGGAGGCGTACGGCGCGCAGAGCGTGTACGGCGCCCCGGACCCGTATGACGCCCCGAATGCGTACGACGCGCAGGGCCTGTACGACGGGCAGACCTCGTACGACGCGCAGCGCCCGTACACCGGCGAAAGCCCGTACGCGGGGCAGGGCTCGCCCGCCGGACAGGAGATGTACGCCGGACAGGGCTCCTACGACACCGCCGCCGTCTACGCCCCCCAGCCGATGCCCGACGAGACCGGTGCGTACGGCATATACAGCCCCGACGCCCGCATCCCGCAGCCCGGCTCCTCCTACGACGCGTACGACGCGTACGACGCCTACGGCACCGCCCCCGGCAACGCCGACAGTGACGGCAACGGCTATGCGTACGACGGCGGTTACGGCCAGAACCCGGCGGGCCAGGACACCTACGCGGATCCCTACACCGGCCCCTACGCGGCGTACGGGGACAGCCTGGGCGGCCAGGGGCAGCAGGCGCCGTACTCCGACCCGTACATCGGCAACCAGCAGTACGCCGCGCCCTACGACCCGTACCAGCAGCCGGACCCCTACGGGCAGGCGCCGTACGCCGACGGGCAGTACGACGGCCAGAACCTGGGCCAGGGCTACAGCCAGACGCCGCCCGGCGGGGTCTGGGTGCCGCAGCAGCGCGACGGTGAACTCCCGCCCGAGCAGCCGCCGTACCCGCCGTACCAGCAGCAGGGGTACGACGAGCAGCAGTACCGCTACTGAGCGGGAGCGGGCGCCGGAGCCGCGCGACGCCCGGCCGGTGCTACGCGCTCATGTGGAGCCGTGCCAGTCGTCGCCGTTCACGATCAGGCCCGCCACGATCGCGCCGGACATCCCGGCGTGCGCCGGCCCGCCGCCCGGGTGCGACCAGCCACCGACCGCGTAGAGCCCCGGTATCCGGGTGCGGTTGCCGGGCCGCAGAAAACGGCCGTCCTGCCCCGCCAGCGCCGGTCCGGGCACCAGCTCCCGGTCCGTGGGGGGGAGTACCTCCCGCCACAGGACCCGCTCGGGCAGCCCCGGTATCGCGGCCTCGGCGATCTCGGTCATCCGGTCCGCGTCCTGCGCCAGGGCCTCCCCGTCCTGCCAGTCGACCGGACCGGGCGGGGCGACCGTCGCGGTCAGGGTCACGGCCTCATGGCCGTCGTCGGGCCGGGTGCTGGGGTCATCGGGGCGCAGCACCGTCACCGTCGGCCGGGCGCACGGCTCCCGCAGCCCGAAACCGTCGCCGAACACCCCCGCCAGCTCCGCCTCCCGGTCCGCGGCATGGACCACCGTCCGGTGCACGGCGTCCTCCGGGCGCGCCCCGCGCAGCGCCAGACAGACCGTCAGCCGCCCGGTGGCACGGTCGCTCGGCCCCAGGTCCGGGCGGACATCGTCCTCGCCCCAGGGCTCCCTGCCGTTGCAGAGCCCGGGCAGCTGCACCGGGTCGATGCCCGCCACCACGAACTCGGCCTCCGCCACCCGCCCGTCGGCCAGCTCGATGCCCGCCGCCCTGCCGTCCTTCTCCACGATCCCCGTCACCTCCGCGCCGAAGGTGAACTCCACCTTGCGCGCCCGGCACCGCTCGTACACCGCCGCCGCCAACGCCCGCATTCCGCCGCGCGGGTACCAGCTTCCGAAGGTCTGCTCCATGTACGGCAGCACCGCCGCGCTCGCGGGGGCGCTGCGCGGGTCGAAGCCGTACGCCAGCGCATGGCTCTCGAGCAGGGCGATCAGCCGCGGGTCGGCCAGCTCCCGGCGGGCGACCTCGGCGAGGGTGGCGGTCGTGGGGCCCTTGCCGCGGCCGAACAGCCCGCGCCTGCGGACCGCCGGATACGGGTCGCGGCCCAGCACCCGCCAGTCCTGCCACAGCGGCTCCTCCAAGAGCGGGCGGCGGGTGGCGTCCCAGGCCTCGCGGGCGCGGTTGACCAGTGCGCTCCAGCGCTCGCCCGCGCCCTCGCCCAGCGCTCCGTCCAGGGCCGCGAGGACACCGGCCCGGGAGGCGTTCGGCAGCGAGACGCCGGTGCCGTCCGCGAAGACATGGCGGCGGGCCGGGTCGACCTGCGCCAGCTCCACACAGCTCTCCAGCGGCTCGCGCCCGGTCTTGAGGAACAGATCGCGGTAGACCGCGGGCAGATGCAGCAGACCGGGCCCCGTGTCGAAGGCGAAGCCGTCCCGTTCGTAGCGCCGCAGCGCGCCGCCGTACGTCGCGCCGCGCTCGTACACCGCCACCCGGTGGCCCGCAACGGCCAGCCGTGCAGCGGCCGCCATCGCGCCCATCCCGGCGCCGATCACCGCAATCCGTGCCATGCCTGCGACTTTATCGGCCGCCACTGACAACGCCGGCGGGGCCGTGTGCGGACCGGGGTCTGCGCCGGGACGGGCCCCTGCCGGCCTGCGCCTCAGCCCGTCGGTGGTACTGCCGCGCCCGCCGCGGCCAGGCGTTTCTCCTCGCGGCGGGCGCGCCGACGGCGCAGAAAGCGGCGGATCCGCGACCACAGGAAGATCACCAGGGCGATGCCGCCGATCAGCAGCGCCGCCGCGATACCCGCCGCGATCCACGGGTGGAAGACGGCGAAGGCGATGAGCCCGGCCACGCCCAGATCCTCGGCCAGGCTCAGCACGATGTTGCTCGCGGGCTCCGGCGAGGTGTTGACCGCGATCCGTGTGCCCGCCTTGACCAGATGGCTCAGCAGGGCGGTGGAGCCGCCCACCGCGCCCGCCGCCAGTTGCGGCAGCGACCCGTCGTGCCCGGCCAGCAGCGCCGCCACGACGGCGCCCGAGATCGGCCGGATCACGGTATGGACCCCGTCCCACACGGAGTCCACGTAGGGAACCTTGTCGGCGACGGCCTCGCACACGAAGAGGACCGCGGCGACGATCAGCACATCGGGGCGCTGCAGCGCGGCGGGCACCTCATCGGTGACGCCGGTCGCGCCGAGCAGGCCGAGGAGCAGGACGACGGCATAGGCGTTGATCCCGCTCGCCCAGCCACTGGTGAAGACCAACGGGAGTACGGACACGCAGGAGATCGTAGGCCAGCGGCGGGCGGTGCGGGGCACCACCGGTGTCATGTGCTCAGGTTTGAGTATCCGTACTCAGTCGCCGAGATGAGTAGGTACGCGGATGGGCCGGCGGCCGCCGGGACGGAAGAGTGGTCACCACGGAAGGGACGCGGCGCCGCACCGCCGACACGGGGCGGCGGAACGGCGCGGCTCCCGGCCGTGACGGGGGAAGTACGGGGGAAGTACGGGGGAGCACGGGGGAGCACGGGGGAAGCGCTGTCCTGGTCGGATCGAGCGGGGGAACGATCCGGGCCAGGGCAGCGCTCTCTTTTGTGCGCGGCCGCAGGCCCGTACGGTGCGCGCCGGATCCGACCGTACGGCGCGCACCACCTCCCCGGTCACTCCGGGCGGCCGGTGACCCTCCCCTGGAGGAGCCGCGACAGCGCCGCGTGGACATCGTCGATCGACCGGTCCGGCTGGTAGGACTGCCAGTCCAGGGCGGCCACCAGGACCATCCCGAACAGCGCCGAGGCGGTCAGGGGGATGTCGATCTCCTCGCTCAGCTCCTCGTGGGCCACCGCTTCCCGCAGCACGCCCTCCACCACCGTGATGGCCCGCTCCCGCACCACCATCAGGGTCGACTGCCAGGCGCGGTTGGTGCGCCACAGCTCGGCGACGTAGAGCTGCGTCAGCGCCGGGTAGGTGGCGATGAACTCCAGCCCGGCCCGGATCATCGCGTCCAGCGCGTCGATCTGGCTGCCGCCCCGGCCGGTCACCTCGTCGGCGGCGTCCTGCAAGGAGCTCGCCAGCAGCTCGATGCCGTGCCGCAGCAGCTCCTCGAAGAGTACGTTCTTGCTCGCGAAGTTGTAGTAGACGGTGCCCTTCGCGACGCCCGCCCGCTCGGCGATCTCGTCCACCGTGGTGGAGGAGAAGCCCTGTTCGGCGATGAGCGTGACCGCGGCCTCGAAGAGCTTGCGCCGGGTGGCGTCGCGGCGTGTAGTGGAGCTGTCCATGGGGGTGATTGTGCCGGTCCTTGCGAGGTGATGGGCGCCGCGGCGGGGGTACCCGCGGACGGAGTCTGGGGGAGGCTCCGGCAGGGCGGTGGTGGGCGTCGGGTGGGCGTTCACAGGCTCAGCTCCGGGTGGAGGTCCTTCATCCGCACCACCTGGCGGCCGCGGGCCGCCAGAGAGGTCAGCGCGAGCGCTCCGACGGTGAAGGCGGCGAGGACGAGACTGCCCTGCCATACGGGCGCGAGGTCGCCCCCGGTGATGAGCCGGCGCAGCCCCTCGACGATGTAACTCATGGGCAGATAGGGGTGGATGGCGCCGAAGAAGCCGGGGCTGGTCTGCACCGGGTAGGTGCCGCCCGCCGAGGTCAGCTGGAGCATCAGCAGCGCCAGCACCAGGATCCGTCCGGCCGGTCCGAACTTCGCGTTCAGCCACTGCACGATCGCCGAGAAACAGGCCGTGACCAGGACGAGGAAGCCGAGCGTGCCGGCCGCCCGCGCCATCTCGAGCCCGAGCGCGAAGTGCAGGACGGACATCAGGGCCGCGATCTGCAGCACCCCGATCCCCACCACCGGCAGCCACCCGGACACCGCCACCCGCCAGGGGGAGGCGCCCATCGCCAGTGCCCTCCGGTTGAGCGGCTGGATCAGCATGTACGCCACCATGGCGCCGACCCACAGGGACAGCGGGATGAAGTAGGGGGCGAAGCCGGTGCCGTAGTTCGGCGCCTTGTGGGCGGAGTCGGAGGCCAGCTGCACCGGGTCGGACATCACCCGGGTGCGTGCGTCGCGGTCCTTCCTGCCGTAGTCGGGGATCTGCCCGGCCCCGTCGTGCAGCCCGCCGGCCAGCTTCTGCGAGCCGTCGGAGAGCTTGAACAGTCCGCCGTCCAGCGTGTGCGCGCCGTCCTTGAGCCTGCCCACCCCGGAGTCGAGGTCGCCCATCCCGGTGGCGGCGCGGCCGGCGCCGTCGTGCAGCTGGTGGGCACCGTCGTCGAGCCGGCCGGCGCCGGCGGCCAACCGGGCATTGCCCGCGGCCAGTTTGCGCGCGCCCGCGGACACCTTGTGGGCGCCGTCGTTGAGGTCGTTGATCTTCTTGACGGCGGCGTCCATGTCCCGGCCCAGGGTGGGGCCGTGCTCGGCCAGCTCGCTCGCCAGGGAGTGCAGCGTGTCCAGGTCCCGGCCGAGCCGGTCGAGGTTCTTCTGGTCCTGGACGTAGCCGCTGACCTTCTCGGCGGCGTCCGCCGCGGTGGCCGCGTCGTCCCTGATCCGCTTCAGCTCGCCGCAGGAGGTGTCGAGGGTGATCCCGCTCTCGCAGCGCAGCCGGTAGTACCTGGCCATGTGGTCGGAGACACCCCGCGAGAGGCGCGCCCCGTCGGCGGCCGCGCCGGGCAGCTTGTCCAGGTGGTCGCGGACCGCCTGCGAGCCGTCGGCGACGAGCTGCGCCGCCGCGCCGATCTCCTTGCCGTGCGCCCGCACGAAGGGCCCCACCTTGCCGGCGATCCCGTTGACCGTGTCGGCCAGCTGCTGGGTGCCGCGGGCCACCTTCCCGGACCCGTCGGCCAGTTGGCGCGATCCGTCGGCCGCCGTACCGGCCCCCTGGGCGAGATCGGAGCTGCCCCGGCTGAGCTGCCCGGCGCCCGTGTTCAGGTCGCCCAGGCCCTTGACCAGCCGGCCGCTGCCGTTCTTCGCGGTGCCCAGCCCGTCGGCCAGTTTGCCGCTGCCGTCCTTGGCCCGCCCGATGCCGTCCTTCAGCCTGTCGGCGCCGTCGGCGGCCTCCTCGGTCTTGCCGTGCAGCGTCGAGAAGGAGACGAAGATCTTGTCGAAGAAGGTGCGCGAGGACTTCACCGAGGCCGCGGAGCGCACCTCGGAGAACACCGTCCGGGAGATCTGCCCGACGATGTAGTTGTTCGCGTCGTTCGTGCGCACCTTCAGGGCGCCGGTCTCCGGGTGGTCACCGGAGCTGGAGGCGATCCGTTTGCTGAAGTCCTCGGGGATCGACAGGGAGAGGTAGTACGTGCCGTCCTCGACGCCCCTGGCGGCCTCCTTGGCGTCCACCGGGCGCCAGTCGAAGGTGTGGCTGTCGCCCAGCCCCTCGACGATCCTGTCGCCCGCCGAGATCCGCTCCCCGTCGACGTCGGCGCCCTTGTCGTCGTTGACCAGCGCCACCGGGATCCTGTCGAGCCGCCCGTACGGGTCCCAGAAGGACCACAGGTACAGCGCGCCGTACAGCAGCGGCAGCAGCAGAAGCGCGGCCAGCGCGGCGCGCGGCAGCTTCCCCCTCCCGAACCGCCTCAGCTCAAGCGCGGCCAGTTTCGGCGAGCGCATCGGCCGCCCCCTCCTTGTCGTCGTCAACCTCGGTCTGCACGGCGTCGGGCTGCGCGGTGTCGTTCTGCACGGTGTCGTTCCGTACCGGCGCGATCGGGACGGCCTTCTCCGGCGCGGCATCGGGGCGGCCGGTATGCACCAGCACCACGCCCTCCCCGCCGTCCTCGGGCGGCTCGCTGCACACCGCCAGTACGGTCGTGCCGGCCGCCGCGAGGCCGCGCAGCATCGCCCAGGCCCGGCGCCGTTCGCCGTCGGACAGCTTCAGGTCGGTGTCGTCCACGGCCAGCAGCCGCGGGCCGCCGATCAGCGCCAGCGCGACGGACAGCCGCAGCGCCTCCAGCCGCTCCAGGTCGCGGACGGACGTACGGATCCCCTTGGGCAGCGACTCCAGGTCCAGCCCGGCCGCCTCGAGCGCGGCGTCCACCAGGGCGCGGGCCTCGGTGCGGCGCTCCTGCCGCGGCCGCAGCAGCGCGCGCGGTGAACCCCCGAACCGGCCCTGCAGCAGGGCGCGTTCGCGCAGATGCTCGCCCACCGTCAGCGCCGGATCGAGCTCGGCGACCCCCGGTACGTGGGCGAGTGCGGTGACGGACCGGACCGCGGCTATCTTCTTGGGCAGCGGCAGTCCGGCGACCTCGGCGGTGCCCTCGGCGGACTTCATCCGTCCGGTGAGCGCGAGCAGCAGGCACGTACGGCCCGAACCCGACGGGCCCTGTACGGCGATCAGCGAGCCGGGTTCCGCCGCGACATCGATGCTCCGGAACGCCCAGCCGCGGGGGCCCTTGAGCCCGAATCCCGTGGCCGTGACCGCCGCCCCGTGCGGGGTGCTGTCCACTGATCCCTTCCCCTCCTTGAACTGACTGGTCAGTTCAAAAAGTATCAGTGCCGCACCCGCCGTCACGCAAGGGGTGGCGATGAATCGGCGCCGACTCGTCCCGCGCCTGTCCCGCACTCGTCCCGCATCCGTCCGCTTTTCGGTGAAAGTGCAGGTCAGCGCCGATTGTCAGTGGTGTACCTCACGATGGGGTCATACGGTCCCGAATCGGCATTCGGTCCCGAACCGGCATGCGACGACAGGAGGTTCGTCATGGCAGCTCGTCCCAGCACGGGCAGCTCCGCTGCGTACGGTCCCCCGAGCGATGTCCACCCCGTCCTGCGGCGGACGGCAGCACCGCCCGCCGCCCTCGACCTGCTCGCCCAGGCCCGCCACGGCCTCGACGAAGCGGAGAGCCTGGAGACGCCCAACGAGGCGTTCGCCACGGCCCATCTGGCCGCGCTGCGCACCGCGGCCGCCGTGCTCGCCGTGCGCGGCCGGCCGGAGACCACCGCGCGCCGCAGGCAACGGATACGCAGCGCCTGGGAGGTCCTCCCCGAGGTCGCGCCCGAACTCACCGAATGGAGCGCCCTGTTCGCCGCCGGCGCCGCCCGCCGGGCCAAGGCCGAGGCCGGCATAGCCGGCGCGGCCGGCCGGCGTGACGCCGACGATCTGCTGCGGGACGTGGCGATGTTCCTGCGCCTGGTGGAGCGGATGCTGCTGCTCCAGCCGGCCCTGCCACCGCAGCGCGCGGGCGAGGGGGCACCGGCGGGCGGGCCGGGCGGAGAGCGGCGCCGGGCGGGCTGAGGCGGGGCGCGGCGGGCCGGGAGTGCCGGGGGGGCGGGGGCGCCGTCCGGGAGCGCCCGGTACTCCGCGTCCCGCGCCGCAGGACGCGACCGGCGCGGGACGCAATAGGGTGGGTGGGCAACTGGATGTTCATGCCCCGCCGAGGAGCCACCCGCCGTGTCTGACCCGCTGCGCCCCCGCGCCTCCCTTCGTACCGCCGTGGTCTGGGAGGTCCTCAAGGACGCCCTGGAGCGCCGGGGCAAGACCGCCGGGCGCGACGCCCTGGACGTCCTGGACACCGGCGGCGGCACCGGCAACTTCGCCGTACCAGTGGCCCACCTCGGCCACCGCGTCACGGTCGTCGACCCCAGCCCCAACGCCCTCTTCGCCCTGGAGCGCCGGGCCGCGGAGGCAGGGGTCGAGGACCGGGTGCGCGCCGTCCAGGGCGACGCCCACGGCCTGTTCGACGTCGTCGAGCGCGGCGGCTACGACGCCGTGCTGTGCCACGGCGTCCTCGAGTACGTCGACGACCCGGCCGAGGGCGTCCGTCACGTCGTCGACGCGCTCCGCCCGGCCGGCACCCTCAGCCTGCTCGCCGCGGGCCTGGGCGGCGCCGTACTGGCCCGCGCCCTGGCGGGGCACTTCACCGAGGCCCGGCACGCCCTCACCGACCCCGCCGGCAGCTGGGGCGAAGGCGACCCGGTGCCCCGCCGGTTCACCGCCGACCAGCTCACCGACCTGGTGGCCGCCACCGGCCTCGAGGTCGGCGCCGTGCACGGTGTACGGGTCTTCGCCGACCTGGTCCCCGGCGTGCTGGTCGACACCGAGCCCGGTGCCATGGACGCCCTCCTGAAGCTGGAGGCGGCCGCCGCCGAACAGCCCGCCTTCCACTCCGTGGCCACTCAGCTGCACGTCCTCGCCGAGCGCGACTGACCGCGCCGAGCTCGCACGATCACCGCGTGCAGTGGGTCACGGACCACCCGATCGGCCCCTTCTCCCCGTATGATCGGGGTACAACGTTCCGGCATGACGGAAGGGCGGGTGGGGAATGCAGGCAGCATCACACCGGTCGCCGTGGCGGCCCGGAGCAGTGAACTGGCGTTGAGGGGCGGGTTTCACGGGGGCGAATCCCTGCCTATCCTGAAAAGGGTCGCACCCCGGTCGCCCCCCGCGACCGACGAGTAGGAGGACTCCGTGCCGCTCTCGGAGCACGAGCAGCGCATGCTCGAGCAAATGGAGCGAGCGCTGTACGCCGAAGATCCCAAGTTTGCGACAGCGCTTGAGGGAAGCGGGCTGCGTACGTACACCCGGCGACGGGTCTACCAAGCGGTCGCGGGCTTCCTGGTGGGTATCGGCCTGCTCATGGCCGGCATGGTCGTGCCGATGGTCTGGGTCGGCGTGGTGGGCTTCCTCGTGATGCTCGGCTGCGCGGTGCTGGCCGTCACCGGATGGCGTAAGGCCCCCAAACCGGGTGAGCGGCAGGCCTCCGGAGGTGCCGCGGGCGGGCAGGCAAACCGTCAGCCCAGGCAGCGCCGCTCGATGATGAACCGCATCGAGGACCGCTGGCAGCGCCGCCGCGACGAACAGGGCCACTGAGCCACCTACCTCTTCTCGCCACGCTTGCGCGGCCGCCCGACACCCTCGGGCGGCCG